>DASTEX010000276.1:0-16282 GCA_035709185.1 Gemmatimonadales bacterium | reverse complement strand
CTGATTTGTTCCCACTTCGCGGCCCACCGGGCCACCCTGTGGCGGCGTGCGCCGAGCGGGATCCAGGTCGTCGCGGTCACCGCGCCGGAGAACGCCTCCGCCGGGGAGTGGAGCGAGTCGGCCCGGGCGGGGGTCGTCCGGGTGCCGCTGGTACACGCCGGCCACCGCCTGGGCGTTCTGGAGCTGGAGCCCGGGCCCGGGGCACCGCCGGACGAGGAGACCCTGGGGGTGGTGGCCGAAGTCCTCACGCCCTTCGTCGATGCGGTCCTGCTCTCGGAAGACCTGGCGAGCGAGGTGGCCACCCGGTCGCGGGAGCTCAGCGAGCAGCGGCGCCTCTTCGGGCTCGTGATCGACACCCTGCCGGTCGGCCTCTACGTGATCGACCGGGAATACCGGGTGCAGGTCTGGAACCGGAAGCGGGAGACGGGAACCCAGGGCCTGCGGCGCGACCAGGTGGTGGGACGCAATGTGTTCGAGGTGCTGACCCGGCTGCCGCGGGAACAGCTCAAGGCGGAATACGATACCGTGTTCGAGACCGGCGAGCTGCTCCAGCGGGACCAGGTGGTCGAGATTGCCGGGGAGCGGCGGGTCTTCCGCCAGAGCAAGATTCCCATGCGGCTGGACGGTGAGACCATCAGCCACGTGATTACCATCGGCGAGGACGTCACGGAACGGCGCCAGGCGGAGCAACGGATCCTCCAGAGCGAGAAGCTGGCGGCGATGGGCCAGCTTGCGGCTGGAGTCATGCACGAGATCAACAACCCGCTGGCCACCATCGGCGCCTGCGCGGCGGCCATCGAGGCCCGGTTAGGCAGCCGGGCGGAGCCGACGGTGCAGGAGTATCTCGGCGTGATCGACCGGGAGGTTCACCGCTGCACCCGGATCGTGGATCATCTGCTCGACTTCAGCCGGCCCCGGGCCCAGCCGGCACTGCTCCAGCGGACCCCGACGCCGGTCAACGACCTGGTGAACGAGACCATCCAGCTCCTGCGGCATCACCAGCGGTTCCGACAGCTGACGATCGAAAAGGACCTTGCGCCGGACCTGCCCCGGCCCCTGGTGGATGGCGAGCGGATCATCCAGGCTTTCATGGCCATCATGCTCAATGCCGCCGACGCGATGGAAGGGCAGGGGGTCCTCCGGATCCGCACCTGGGACCAGAGCAGCCCCCCGGCCGTGGTGGTGGAATTCAAGGACAGCGGGACGGGGATTCCGCCCGAGGCGCTGGACAAGATCTTCGAGCCGTTCTATACCACGAAACCGCCGGGGCGGGGCACCGGCCTCGGACTGACGATCTCCTACGGGATCATCGAGGAACACGGAGGCCGTATTTCGGTCGAAAGCACCTTCGGGGAAGGAGCGGCGTTCCGGGTGGTTTTCCCGGTCGTCGTCGGTCCAGCGTCATGAAGATCCTCATCGTCGAAGACGACAAGACCGTGGGACAGTACGTCCAGCACGGTCTGGAGGAGCACGGCTATCACGCCGACCTGGTGGACGACGGCCTGGAGGGGCTGCGACAGATCTCCGGCGGCAAGTTCGACCTGGCCGTCCTGGATCTCCGGCTTCCCGGCATGAACGGCGTGGAGGTGGTTCGCACCCTGCGTGATCGGGGTGTCGGCATCCCGATTCTGGTGCTTACCGCGCAGGACGCCCTCGAGTCCAAGGTCCAGGCGCTTCGGGCCGGCGCTGATGATTACGTCACCAAGCCCTTCGCCTTCGAAGAGCTGCTGGCCCGGGTGGAAGCGCTCAGCCGACGGCCCCGGCAGGTGACCCAGCCGGTCCTGCGGGTGGGCGACCTGGAAGTCGATACCCAGACCCGCGAGGTCCGGCGCGGCGGCCGGGTGATCGAGCTCACGCCGAAGGAGTACGCCGTGCTCGAATACCTGGTGCGCCACCAGGGGCGGGTGATGTCCCGCACCCTCATCACCGAATACGCCTGGGACTATCACTTCGATCCGGGCACCAACATCGTTGACGTGGTCATCAACCGGCTGCGCAAGAAGCTGGAGCAGAGCCCGGGCCCCCGCCTGCTCCACACGGTCCGGGGCGTGGGTTACGTGGTGAAGGCGGGATGAGATGAGGAGTCTCCGGCAACGGCTGACCGTCTGGTACACGGCGGCGCTGCTTGCCACCCTGTTGGCCTTCGGCTTCACTCTCTACATCGACCGCCGCATCTCCACCGCGCGCGAGCTGGACGAGCGGCTGGCGCTGGAGGCCAGTCTCTCCGCGTACTGGCTCACCGGGTCCCAGCGGGTGCTGGAGCGGCTGGTAACGCCGGACGAATCGGGCGTTCCCAAACTGGATCCGGGAATCGCCGCCTATTTCGAGGCCTTTCGCGACTACCTCATCGTGGCCGATCCGGAAGGCCGCCCGCTGTTCATCTCGGAAACCGCCCGGGCGCTTCCGTTCGTCTCGGTCCAGCGCATGATCGAGCCGCTGCGGGCGATGCCGGTGCAGCGGGAATACGGGACCTATACGCCCGACCCCGGTGCGGGGGCGCTGCGGTACGTGTTGCAGCCGGTGAGTGCCGGTGGTCAGGTCGGCGGGATCCTGGTGGCGGCCTCCTTCGATTCCATCGTGTACGGCCCCTCGGCGCTCCTCCGTTCGATGCTGGTGGCCGTGCCGGTGGTGCTCACCGCATCGCTGCTGCTGGGATACGCGCTGGGACGCTCGATGAAGCCGCTCGAGACCATGGTGCTGGAATTGGAGGCGATCAGTGACGGGCGGAGTCTTCACCGCCGGCTTCCGGCACTCAGGACCGATGATGAAGTTGCCCGGCTGGCGCTGGCAGCCAACCGGATGTTCGCCCGGCTGGAGCAGAGCTTCGTGGCCCTGCACCGTTTCATCGCCGATGCCAGCCACGAGCTCAAGACGCCGTTGATGGTGCTGCGTGCCGGAGTGGAACGTGCGCTCACCAACCCTCGCAATCCTCCGGAGAACCTCGAGGCGCTCGACAACGCGCTGGCGGAGATCACCCGAATGTCGGAGATGGTGGAGAACCTGCTGACCCTGGCCCGAGCCGATGAGGGCCGGGCGCCGCTCTCGGTCGAGGCGTGCGATCTGCGCGAGCTGGTGAACGAAGCGGTCGAGACCGCCGGCATGCTGGCGGAAGCCGAAGGCATCAGCGTCACCACCCGCATCCCCGAGCAGCCGGTGCTGGTGAACGTGGATCGCGGCCGGATGCGGCAGCTGTTGCTCAACCTGGTGACCAATGCCGTCAAGTACACCCCCGCCAGCGGGACGGTTGGTCTGGAGCTGGACGACCGGGGAGCGGACGTCATGCTCCAGGTCAAGGACACCGGGATCGGCATTGCACCGGGAGACCTGCCCAACATCTTCGACCGGTTCTGGCGGGGGGATCCCTCCCGCTCCCGGGTCGGGGCCCAGCCGGGGTCCGGGCTGGGGCTGGCTATCACCAAGTGGATCGCCGAGGCGCACGGGGGGAACATCGCAGTCCAGAGTCGCCCCGGGCGGGGCACCACCTTTACCGTTGTGCTGCCACGATTTGCGGAACATCCCAATGGTGTACCCATCAGCTAACGGGGCTGTAATCGTTTTGTAATCCAGCCGAAACCCTCCTGACAGACAGCCGCAGTTGATTAATGCTCGAACATTCCTGCCGCCGAGGAAGGGAGACCAATGTTCGAGAACCTGATCGAGTCGAAGCAGAAGCGCTTCACGTCGGCCAAGCAGACCGTCATCTCGGTTGTGTTGCACGTCGTGGTGATTTTCGCTGCCGTGAAAGCGACGACGGGTGCCGCGGAGACCCTGCGGGAGATCCTGCAGGACACCACCATGGTGTTCCTGAAGCCCCCGGAGCCGCCCCCGCCCCCCCCGCCGGAACCGCCGCCGCCGGACGCCATCGTTACGGCGAATCCGCCGCCGCAGGGATTCCAGACGGTCGTGCCGCCTACGGACATTCCGAAGGAGATCCCGCCCGTCAATCTGAACGAGAAGTTCGACGCCAAGGATTTCAGCGGTAAGGGCGTGGAAGGCGGTATCGCCGCCGGTATCGTGGGCGGCACCGGCCCGGTCGACACCCAGGCCGAGACCTACCTCGAGGCCGAAGTGGATGACCCGGTGAATCCGATCAACATTCCCAAGCCGCGGTACCCGCCCGTGATGCAGCAGGCCGGTATCGCCGGCAGCGTGGACGTGCAGTACGTGGTCGATACCACGGGTCACGCCGAGCGGAATTCGTGGAAAGTTCTGCGGAGCACCAACAAGGCGTTCGAGGAACCGGCTCGCGAGGCCATCATGAAGGGCGTATTCAAGCCGGCCCGGATTCGCGGTAAGGCGGTCCGCCAGCTGGTACAGCAGAAGATCACGTTCAACCTGGCACAGTAACCCGGCGCCGGCGCTTGCGCCGGAATCCACAAGGAGAGAGGTAACCAATGGGTGTTGATCTTGCAGCTCTGTGGGCCCACGCAGGTCCGTTCGCCCGCGGCGTGGTGTTCGTCATGCTCTTCATGTCGCTGATGAGTTTCACGGTGGCCTTCAAGAAGCTGTTCTATTTCTCCCGGAGCACCCGGGCCACCCGGAAGTTCGCGCCCCAGTTCAGCCGCGCCATTCAGGAAGAGCAGCTCGACCAGGCCATCACCCTGGCCGAGAAGAACAAGGCTTCCCACGTCGCCCGCGTGCTCGGCGGCGCCCTGGGCGAGGTGAAGCCGCTCCTGCGGGACCGCGCCACCATCACCGCGGCCGACATCAACTCGGCGGAGCGGGCGATCGAGCGGCAGATGCTGCTCGAGCTGACCGACTTCAAGCGCGGCCTGGGCATCATGGCAACGGTCGGCTCCACGGCGCCCTTCGTCGGTCTGCTGGGCACCTGCATGGGTATCGTGGCGTCGTTCGAAGCCATGTCGTCCCAGGGTGCCTCGGGCGGTCTGGCCGGCATCGCCGGCGGTATCGCCGAAGCGCTGATCACCACCGCGCTGGGTCTGCTGGTCGCGATCCCGGCGGTGTGGTTCTACAACTACTTCACCACCAAGATCGAATACCTGACGGCGGAAATGACCCACAGCTCCAAGGAGCTGATCGACTACCTGATCAAGAGCGTCGGGTCCGAGTTCGGCCGGTCGATCTTCACCAAGGAATTCCAGGCCCAGAAGGCGGTGAGCGGAAGTGGCCACATCAGTTAACGTCGCGGGCCAGACCCAGGTCAAGTCCGAGCCCAACGTCATCCCGATGATTGACGTCATGCTGGTGCTGCTGATCATCTTCATGATCGTGACGCCGCTGATTGCTTCGGGGTTCAAGGCCGAGATGCCCGTGGGCAAGAACCTGACGCCCGACGGTGAGGACGACGACGAAGTGGTGCTCGGTATCGACGAGACGGGGCGGTACTTCCTGAACGGCGCCCCGATTCCGCCCGATGTGCTGGAGGATCAGCTGAAGAGCATCTACGCGACCCGCACCAAGGACAAGATCCTGTACTTCCGGGCGGACCAGAATCTGAAGTTCGCGAAGATTCAGGAAGCCGTGGAGATCTCGCGCCGTTCGGGCGTCCGGGTGCTGGCGGCGGTCACCGAGCCCCATTCCGCTGGCGGCGGTTTGTTCGACGCCAGACCAGAGTAAGGGAGGGAGAGGCACATGGCTGGTGGAGGCGGTAACGTACCGGGCCAGGTTACATCCGAGCCCAACGTCATCCCCATGATCGACATCATGCTGGTGCTGCTGATCATCTTCATGATCTCGCAGCCGCTGTCCCGGCAGGTGATGGAGGCCCAGGTCCCGCCCCCGGAGACGGCAGCGGTGTCCAAGGCCCCGAGCAGTCAGATCGTGCTGGAGCTGACGGAGGATGGCGGGTATGCCATCAACTCCCAGCCGGTCCCCAAGGACCAGCTCGATACCCAGATCCACGCGATCTATGACAACCGGCCGGCCAAGCTGCTGTTCATCAAGTCGGCGCCCGACCGGGTGTACCAGGAAGTAATCGAGGCGATGGACGTAGCGCGTGGCGCGGGAGTCCAGGTCATCGGGTTTACGCCCAAGACCTGACTCGGCCGCCGGATAACCGGGCGAGGCGCGGAACCTTCGGGGACCGCGCCTCGTACTGTTTCAAACGGTAACGCCTTCTTCCCCTATCTTTCAGTGTGATGGCCGCACGTCCTGCACCTCCCTCACTGCTGTTCCCCAAGCCGCGCCGGTCGCCCTGGGGCGGGATAGGAGCGATTCTGCTCCACCTGCTGCTGATCGGGGCCGTGGTCGTGGCCAACTGGCGGGAGGTGCTGTCGTGGACGCCGGTCACGGAGCTGGGTGACCCCTCGAAGGAGCGCGGGGGTGGGGGAGGCGGGGGAGGGAGCATCCGGGAGGTGGCCTTGCCGCCGCTGGAACAACCGGCGGCACCGCAGGTGGAAGCGGTCAAACCCCCTCCACCGCCCCCACCGGAGCCACTGCCCGAACCCGAGCCCAGGGTGACGATCCCGCCCCCCGCCGACCCGGTCATGGCGGTTACCGCCGTCGATTCCGCCGGCAAATCGGCTGGCCAGGGCGGCCCGGGCACCGGAGGGGGGAAGGGAGCGGGAACCGGAACCGGTCAGGGCAGCGGTACCGGGCCGGGATCAGGCAGCGGCCGGGGTCCGGGGACCGGAGGCGAAGGCGGCCGGGGCGTTCCACCCGAGCCGCGCCAGGTGATTCTCCCGCCGCTGGACTATCCGCGCGACCTGCGCGGCCAGAGCGTGGCGGTGACCTTCTGGGTCTCGGCCCAGGGACGAGTGGAGCGGGTGTCGCTGGAGCCGGAGATCGACGATCGCGGCTTCGCGAAGAAATTCGCCGAGGTCATGAGGAACTACAAGTTCAAACCGGCCCGCTCGGCGGAAGGAGTCGCGATCGCGGGAGTCACGACGGTAACGATCACCTTCTGAATTGCAGAGTGCAGATTGCTGATGGCAGATTGTAGAAGTTTGCAGATTGCGGAGATGCTCACTCGTCACCACTTCTTCAATCTGCCATCAGCAATCTACACTCTGCATTCATGAGCTCCCTGCCAGTGAAAGCGCTCCGGCAACGGGATCGAGCGGCTCGTCCATCATTCCGACCCCATGCTTTTTCAGCTCCGCCCGCGCCATGGATCGGATCGGATCATTGTCCAGCAGTCCCCCGGCCGTTGCCACCGGCGGAAGGTTCCCGCTGAATCCCTGAAGCATCGGCACCACCAATCCCACCAGGTCCTGCACTGCCTGCGCCACCAGGCCGACCGCGACCGCATCGCCGTCCCGCGCGGCGGCCATCACGCCGGTGGCGAGGCCGGCCACTTCGGTGGGCAGCGCTGTCACCGACCAGCGCACCAGTTCGTCGAACTTGCTCGCCCGAGCGGCCTGGAGCACGAGCCGCGTGAGCTCGGTGGCCGGGCCCCGGCCGTCGTGAGCCCGGCTGACCGCCTGGAGTGCCGCGCGGCCCAGGGCATAACCGCTGCCTTCGTCACTCATTTGCCAGCCGTATCCGCCCTGGCGGTGGAGCGAGCCGTCGGCACGCCGGCTGATCGCGAAACTGCCCGTCCCGGCCAGCAGCACGATTCCGGGTCCCTTGCCGAAGCCGGCCTCCAGTGCGATCTCGATATCGGTGGTGATCTCCACCTGCGGGGCGATTCCCTCGGCGCGCAGGGCCGCGTGCAAGGCCTTGCGCTCTTCCTCCCGGCCGACACCGGCCGCGCCGACGACCATGCGGTCGGCCCGCAACTCGTTCACCCGGGACAGGGCGGCCCGCACCGTGCTCGCGATCGCGGTGGCCGAGGCGAGCACCCGCCCGGGCCGGACGGTCCCGGCCGGTCCGGTCTCGCGCACCAACTCATGGCCATCCCGGGCAACCGCGGCTGTCGTCTTGGTGCCGCCCGCGTCCACTCCCACCAGTATCGTCATGCCGGCTTCCTTCGCTGAAGAACACTCGAGAGCATGCCCACCCCGATGGTGATCGCCGTGCCCAGGGGGACGTACCACGGCCAGGCCAGCCGGCCGATCGGAGCGAGCCAGGGCGCCGCGCCCGATTGCGCCAGGCTGCGGGCGAAGACGACCACCAGCATGACCACCATGGTGACGGCCACCGCCAGCACCACATCCTGTCCCTGCGCCCGGGGCCAGCGGCCCGCCAGGATGTAGGTCCCGAGCAGCGCCCCGTAGGTGACCGACGCGATCGAGAGCGCCAGCACCACGACCGGTGTATCCATCCGGGTCACCACGGTGGCGAGCAGCAGCGCGCCGCCGGTGAGCGCCAGGCCCCAGAGGATGGTGAAGCCGCGGCCCACCCGGAGCAGCCGGACCGGATCATTGGCGCCGCGCGCCGCCAGGAAATCGTAGGTGACCGACGAAGCCAGCGCATTGATCGACGAGCTGATGGTGCTCATGGCGGCCGCGAGAATACCCGCGATCAGCACTCCTCGCACCCCGGCCGGCATCTGGTTGACGATGAAATTGGGAAAGATCGCGTCCGGCAGCATGCCCTCGGGCGCAAGACCCGCGGCCCAGATGGCCGAGCCCACCAGCAGAAACAGCAAAAACTGGAAGATGACCACCACCCCGGAACCAACCAATGCCAGCCGGGCATCGCGCAGCGAGCGGGTCGCCAGCAGCCGCTGCACGATCAGGTGATCGGTCCCGTGCGACGCCGCCGACAGCATGCCCCCGCCGATCAGCCCGCCCCAGAAGGTGTAGGTGTCGGTGAAATTGAACGCGGGGTTCAGAATCCGGAGCTTGCCCGCGTCGGCCGCGCGGCCCAGCGCGGCCTCGGCGCCTCCCGAGAGTGACCACGCAATCCCCAGCGCCGCGATCCCGCCGCCGACATACACCAGCAGCTGGATCACATCGGCCCAGACCACGGCCTTGAGCCCGCCTAACCAGGTATAGATCAGCGTGACCACACCCATGACCAGGATCGCGGTCGCCACGCTCCATCCCGTCACCAGCGCCAGCGGAATGGCTCCGGCGAAGATCCGCACGCCGTCGCCCAGGAACCGGGTGGCCAGAAAGGTGGCGGACACCATGCGCCGGGTTCCCGGACCGAAGCGGGTCTCGAGCCGCTGATAAGCGGTTTCCTGCTGGCCCCGGAAATAGCCGGGGAGCAGCCACGCGGCGACCGCGAGTCGCCCCGCCAGGTACCCGAAGGTCAGCTGGAGAAAGCCAAGATCGCCCCGGGCGCCGACCCCGGGAACCGATACCACAGTGAGGGCGGAGGTCTCGGTGGCGACAATGGAAAGGAGCACCGACCAGGCCGGCAGATCGCGCGCGCCGAGGAAATAATCCGATGATGTCGCCTGCCGCCGGGAGAGCCAGAGGCCCAGTCCCAGCGTCGCCAGCATATAGACCGCAATGACGCCGAGGTCGAGGGGCGCCATTCAGGCGGACAGGCGGGCAGGCGGGCGGGCGGGCAGGAGGTACATGACGGGTCTCAAAATAACGAGGGCGGCCTCGTCAGCCGCCCCGGTAAGTTCCGTCCGCCTGCCCGCCCGCCTGCCCGCCTAGGCGGTGAAGGAGCTCCCGCACCCGCAGCCGCCAGTGGCGTTCGGGTTGGTGAACGTGAAGCCCGAGCCCTGCATCGAGGACACATAGTCGATGGTGACCCCGTTCAGGTACTGGAGGCTGAACCCGTCGACGAAGACCCGGACGCCGTTGGCATCGAGAATGATGTCATCCTCCTGCGCCGACTCCTCGATGTTCAGGCTGTATTTGAACCCGGAACATCCGCCCGGCAGAACCCCGATCCGGAGGCCGGCGGTCGCCGCCGAAATCTGCTCGTCACCCTCTATGAATTTCCGGACCTCAGTCGCTGCCTTGTCGGTCAGCGTGATGTTGATCCCGGTCGTTTCAACGCTCATTGCCGCTCGCCTTTCCTTATTAGCTGTCAGCTATCAGCTGTCGGCTGGCAGCTGGCAGTTGAAGGCCATCAATCGGAGGTGCCGCCAAGCTAGGGCGGCTACCTGTAATTCGGACTTAAAGTTAGATGAGAGGACCCGTACATGTCAACGAGATTTGATGCGTCGGCAATGGAGGCGGCCAAGTCCGCCACGGCCCGGCGAAGCGCGACGTGACCGTTGTTCTGCCGGGTAGGGTGGACCCGGTTGGTGAGAAGCACAATGACCAGTTTCCGGTCGGGGTCGGTCCAGATGGAGGTGCCCGTGAAACCGGTATGCCCCCAGCTCCGCGAGGAGAGCCGGCTTCCGGCGCTGGAATTGTCTGACGGAGTGTCCCACCCGAGCGCCCGGCTCGAGCCCGGGACCAGCTCCTGACGCCGGAGGAACTCACGGGCGACGGCGGGAGCGATCCGACCGTCCGACCGTCCGACCGTCAGTCGAAGCAGCCACTCCCCAAAAACGAGCAGGTCTTCCGCGGTGCTGAACAGTCCCGCATGTCCCGACACGCCACCTAGCCAGGCCGCGTTCTCGTCGTGCACTTCACCGCGCAGCACCCGGCCGCGCCAGGGATCATCCTCGGTGGGGGCGATGTGCGGATGCCATTCCGCCGGCGGCAGAAAACGGGTCGTGCGCATGCCCAGGGGGCCGAACACCCGGGCCGCGAGCAGCGTGTCAATCCGGGTCTGATACACCGACTCGAGCGCCCGGGTCAGTATCATCGCGCCCAGGTCCGAGTACACCATGCGGGCGCCGGGTACGGTATCGAGCGGAGTGGAGTCAACCAGCGCCCGGGCCGCGGCAGCGTCGGGGGTTTCCTGCCAGAGCCGGCGTCCGTCGCGCAAGCCGCTGGAGTGGGTGAGCAGGTGCCGGATGGTCACCCGCTCCTTGAACGGTCCGGTAAAGCTCGGCACATACCGCTGCACCGGCGCGTCCAACTCGATCCGTCCCTCGGTCACCGCCAGCATCAGGCCGGTGGTGAGACCAATCACCTTGGTGAGCGACGCCAGATCGTAGATCGTGGCAGGATCGGGCCGGGTGGTATCGCCGATGCCTAACCGTCCGGTCCCGTGGATGTACTGCACTCCGCCGATGCTGATCGCCACCACCGCGCCCGGCGCAGCGCCGGCTTCGACCGCGGAATCGACCAGGCGTGCGAGGGGGACCCAGTCGATGCTGGCAGGCGGAACAACCTCAGGCGGGCAGGCGGGCAGGCGGGCGGCCGGACAGTGCTCAGCTGCAGGCCCGCCGGTGATCAGCTGCAGAAAAGCGAGGCAGCAGAGCATCGTCATGGGCGAACACCGCCCGCCTGCCCGCCCGCCTGCCCGCCCGCCCTCACTTCAGTGCGTGTCAGACCGTCGTTGATATGGAACAGCGGCGGTATCGCCACCGGCAGCGTTCCCGTGATCGGCGCCCCGTGCAGCGCATTGGCCACCGCGCGTTCGCTGACCGGCGTGCTGGTCCAGGCGATCAGGTAGCCGGGAACCTCGGGAACCTGGGAGATGATGTAGGGCGAGCCGAACGAGACCAGCAGCGCCGGTTTCCTGGCGGCGGCAATCAGGTGGGCCAGTGCCGCCGGCATGTCGATCCGGCCCGCGCCCTCCCGGGGGCGAACCGAAACCGCAAACAGTGCGAGATCGGCCGTATCCAGTCTCGCCCGGGCCGAGTCGAAGCTGGCCATGCCGCTTTGCGGTGTGAGTCGCGTGAGAGTCACCCGATGCCCTCGGCCGCGGAGATCGCCGGTAAGGACGGCCCCGGGCCCCACGCCCGCATCAGCATATGTCACCAGTGCGATATTCCGCGGGCCGGCCGACACGCTGTCGAAGAAGCCCCCCTGGTCGCGCAGCAGCACCAGCGAGCGCCGGGCCGAGGCGCTGGCCAGCTCCAGGGAGGAGCGGCGTCCGACAACGGAGCCCACGCTGTCGAGATTGACGGTGCGCCGCCGAAAGAGTCCCAGCCGGGCCTTCAACGTGAGAATCCTCCGGACCGAGCTGTCGAGTCGTGCGGGCGTGATCCGTCCATCCTGTACCGCGGCAACGACGGCCTGGACCGCGGCGACCGGGTCGGTCGGCATCAGGAGAATGTCGCTGCCGGCGAGCAGCGCACTCACCGCCGCCTCACCCGCCCCGTAGGAATTGACGACGGCTCCCATGTCGAGCGCGTCGGTGATGATGAGTCCCTTGAATCCGAGCGAGTCGCGCAGAATCCCGGTGAGGATTTCGGGGACCATGGTTGCCGGCCGGCTCCGTCCCGAATCGAGGCCCGGCACGGTGATATGGGCCGACATGACGGCCGCCACTCCGGCGCGGATCGCCGCGCGGAAGGGAACCAGCTCGAGGGTGTCGAGCCGCTGCCAGTCGGCTTCGATGGCGGGGAGCGCCAGGTGGGTATCGGTGCCGGTGTCTCCGTGCCCCGGAAAATGCTTGGCGGTTGCCAGCAGACCGTTTTCCTGGCTTCCCCGAATCTGGGCCTCGACCAGGCGGGCGACCTGGCGGGGATCGCCCCCGAACGAGCGGGTATTGATGATGGGGTTGGCCGGGTTGTTATTGACGTCGGCCACCGGCGAAAAGGTCAGGTGCACGCCCAGGGCGCGGGCCTCTTCGGCGATGATCCGGCCCATCTGCCAGGCATCGGCTTCCTTGCCCCCGGCGCCCACCCCCATGTTGGTTGGAAATGCGGTCCCGCCGGCCACGCGGAAGGCGGTGCCGCCTTCGAAATCCGAGGCCACCAGCAGGGGAATCCGGGCCCTGCGTTGCAGGTGATTGAGCCGGGCCGCGATCTCGGTCGGCGGGCCGACGGAGATAACGATCCCCCCGATCCGGAGCGAATCCACCAGCGTCACGATCCGCTCGAACCCGGGATCATCGAACGCGGTGAAGTTGCCCGAGAGCCAGGGCATGATGAGCTGGGCGGCCTTTTCCGCCGGCGTCATGCGCTGCATCAGCGCGGCGATATCGGGCGCGGCGCGCTGGGCCCGAGCCTCCGCCGGCAGGGCGGGCAGGAACGACCACATCACGAGAGCGTAATGAAGCTTCCGCACGCAGAGCGTCCTGGAATGGGGGTGTGGCTGCTGGCCCTCGCCGCCTGCCGGGCGCCGGGGACCAGCGTCCCGGAACCGGCTCCCGCGGTCCGGCCCGGCATCGAGGTGCTGCTGAGCGACAGCATGCACCTGGTTCGCGGCCGCCGCACGGGCCTGGTGACCAATCAGAGCGGCATCGATCGCCAGGGAACCCATGACGTGGAGCGTCTGCGTTCCTCCGGTGTTCGCCTCACCGCGCTCTTCAGCCCGGAGCACGGCTTCCGCGGCAGCGCCGCACCCGGCGAAGCCGTCGCCTCGATGGTCGATTCCGCAACCGGCCTCCCAATTTACAGCCTCTACGGGCGCTCCATGGCGCCCGATCCGAAGACTCTCGCCGAGCTCGACGTGGTGCTGATCGACCTGCAGGACGTCGGTGCGCGCTACTATACCTGGGTCGCGACCACCGTCGAAGTGATGCGGGCGGCCTGGCTCCAGAACAAGCCGGTCGTGATTCTCGACCGTCCCAACCCGATCGGCGGGGTGGTGCAGGGCAACGTGCTCGATCCGGCCTACCGCTCGACCATCGGACGGCTCTCGGTCCCGGTTCGCCACGGGCTGACGTTAGGCGAGCTCGCCCTGCTCGCCCGGCGCGAGCTCGGCATCGCGGCCGATGTGAGGGTAGTACCGGCGGCCGGGTGGACCCGGGCTCTGGCGCTGGATGACGCCGGGCTCCCGTTCGTCCCGCCCAGCCCCAACCTCCGGGACCTCGAGGCCCTGTTTCACTATCCGGGCACCTGCCTCTTCGAAGGCACGGCGCTCTCGGTTGGCCGCGGATCCGATGCCCCGTTTCAGCAGATCGGAGCTCCCTGGCTCGATCCCGCGGCCGTGCTGGCCCGGCTTCACCCGGAGGACGTGGCAGGGGTACGGTTCAATACCGTGAGCTTCACCCCCCGGCAGCCGGGCGACGGCAAGTACGCCGATACCATGGTCACCGGGATCCGGCTCCAGGTCACCGATCGCGAGCGGTACGATCCGGTGCGAACCGCGGTGGCCCTCCTGGTGGCCGTCCGCCAGGTCCATCCCGCCGAGATCCGGTTCATTACTCGGCACTTCGACCTGCTCGCCGGGGGACCCGGCCTGCGGGAGGCGATCGAGGCCGGCCTTCCGGCCAGCCGGATTGCGGCCGGGTGGCGAGTCCCGATCCGGCAATTCCTCCAGCGGGCCAAACCGGTGCGCCTGTACCCGAACGATTAGCCGGTGTTTCGGATTGCCGCAGGGGGGCTTTGCGGGTATTTTCCGGGGCTCTTAACTCGTTGGCATGCCTGATATTCCACCGCCCGATGCCGGGCAGCGAGAGGCGCGCGGGTGCAGCTCACGGCAGCGGTCCAGCAGGGCTACAAGGCAACCACAAAACCGTTGACCAACTGGCTGATCCGGGCCCGGGTCACGCCCAATGCCATCACCACGGTCGCGGCGCTGGTGGTGGTGGTCTCCGCCATTGCCTTCGGGATCGGCTGGGTCCGGCTGGGTGGGGGCCTGTTGCTCCTGAGCGGCGTGATGGACACGCTCGACGGCGACGTTGCCCGCGCGGCAGGGCAGGCCACCAAGTTCGGCGCCTTCTACGACTCCACCCTGGATCGCCTGGGTGACGGGGTCACCTTCATCGGAATCGCCACCTTTCTGCTGACCAACACCGACATCCGCTTTCCGGTGGTGGGCGCGGTCCTCTGCATGGTCGCGGTGCTCGCGTCCCTGCTGGTATCCTATGCCCGGGCCCGCGCCGAGGGCCTCGGGCTCGAGTGCCGGGTCGGGGTGGTGCAGCGGGCCGAGCGGATTCTGCTGATCGGGATACCCTCTCTGGTGGTCGGGGCCGGCCCCGGCGCGCTGGTGCTGCAGACCATCGTCGCCCTGCTGGCCCTCGGTTCCATCATCACCGTGGTGCAGCGCTTCCTCTACGTGCGCCGCGTCACGCAGACCGGCGCGCTCTGAGCGCCGGCTTCCTCGAAAGGACCTTCAGACGTGACTCAGAAGTTCTCCGGCACGATCGCCCCCGCCACCGGCAAACTGGGTGTGCTCTGCGTCGGCCTGGGCGCGGTCACCACTACGTTCATGGCCGGCGTGGAAAACGTCCGTCGCGGGCGGGCCCGGCCGTTCGGCTCGCTCACCCAGATGGCGACCATCCGGCTGGGCAAGCGGACCGAGGGTCGCTCGCCCCTGATCCGGGAATTCGTGCCGCTGGCCGATCTCTCCAGTCTCGTGTTCGGCGCCTGGGACCCCATCCCGGACAGCGCCTACGAGGCCGCGCTCAAGGCCGGCGTGCTCGACAAGCACGAGCACATCGAGCCGATCGCGGATTTCCTGAAGAGCATCGTGCCCCTGCCGGCGGTCTTCGACCAGCACTATGTCAAGCGGCTGCAGGGGACCAACGTCAAGAGCGGTCAGACCAAGCGGGACCTGGCCGAAGCGCTGCGCCAGGACATTCGCGACTTCAAGGCCCGCCACGGCTGTGACCGGCTGGTGGTGGTCTGGTGCGCCTCCACCGAAATCTTCATCCACCCGGGACCGGCCCACGAAAGCCTGGCCGCGTTCGAGCAGGCCATGGCGGCCAACGACGTGTCGATTGCTCCGTCGATGCTCTATGCCTGGGCGGCGCTGATGGAAGACGTGCCGTTCGCCAACGGCGCGCCCAATCTCACCTGCGATACGCCGGCCCTGGAGCAGCTCGCCCTCGACCGGGGCGTGGCCATCGGCGGCAAGGACTTCAAGACCGGCCAGACGATGGTGAAGACGGTGCTGTCGCCCATGTTCAAGGCCCGGATGCTGGGCGTGAGCGGGTGGTACTCCACCAACATTCTGGGCAACCGGGACGGCGAAGTCCTGGACGATCCGGAAAGCTTCAAGACCAAGGAAGAGTCCAAGCTCGGCGTGCTGGAGTACATCCTCCAGCCCCGGCTCTATCCCGAGCTGTACGGCCAGCTCTACCACAAGGTGCGGATCAACTACTATCCGCCGCGGGGTGACGCCAAGGAGGGATGGGACAACATCGACATCCGCGGGTGGCTCGACTATCCGATGCAGATCAAGGTCGATTTCCTCTGCCGCGACAGCATCCTGGCGGCGCCGATCGTGCTCGACGTGGCGCTGTTCCTCGACCTGGCGAAGCGCGCCGGCATGTCCGGCATCCAGGAGTGGCTGTCGTTCTACTTCAAGGCGCCGATGCACGCGCCCGAGGTCTATCCCGAGCACGACCTGTTCATTCAGCTGATGAAGCTGAAGAACACGCTGCGCTGGATGATGGGCGAGGAGCAGATCACCCATCTGGGGCTCGAGTACTACCTCTCGCCCGCGGAGGTGGGAAGCGACTGACGAGCCCTTTCTCACCCTGGCCGGACGCGGCGAGTCGGAAACCCGCGTCCGCGGCT
>DASTEX010000275.1:0-5072 GCA_035709185.1 Gemmatimonadales bacterium | reverse complement strand
GCTCACGGTGATCAAGGAGATCAGCGATCGCGATGGCCGGACCCGGTACCGGCACGAGCCGAGGAGCGTTCGCCGGGTGATCAGCCCGGAAGTGGCGGCGGAAGTGCGCTCGTTCCTGAAGCTCGCGGCCGGGAGCGAGGGCACGGGCTCGCGGGCCCAGCTGGATCGGTGGCCGGTGATCGGGAAGACCGGGACCGCCCGAAACGTGGTCGGCGGTCGGTATACCGGGACGTACACCTCGTCGTTCGCCGGGCTGTTTCCCGCCGACGATCCCCGGCTGGTGGTCGTCGTCCGGATCGTCGATCCCCGGGCGGGCGATTACTACGGCGGCCTGGTGGCCGCCCCCCTGATGCGTCGCATGCTCCAGGATGCGCTGGCCGCCCGGCAGAGCGCCCTCGACCGCAGCCGATTCGCGGAGCGGGCCCCGCAGGCCGCCGGGGAGGATGCGGCAGAGGAGTCGCTGGCCCCGGCCCAACCGGTCCACGTCCCGTTCCCGCTGGTCACCCGGCCGGAGCGCCGGCGAGGCAAGGTTTTAGTACCGGATTTGCAGGGGATGTCGGTGCGTCAGGCCGCCTTCACGCTCCACCGGATCGGCCTGAGGGTCCGGCTCGAAGGAGCCGGTACCGTGGCGAAGACCTCGCCGGCAGCGGGGGATTCCGTCTCCCCGGGGAGCATCGTGGTGGTAACCACTCAATGACCGATCGCACGACCCTGCTCCATCCGCGCATCGAGGACGTGATCAGTGCACTCAGCCGGGCCGGATTGCTTTCTGCCCGGCCGCCGGCGTGTCCGCCGGTACACAGCATTGCCAGCGACAGCCGCGAGGCACAGCCGGGCTCGCTGTTCCTGGCCCTGCCCGGCAGCCAGTCCGACGGACACCGATTCGTGGGTGATGCGGTCAAGCGGGGAGCGCAGGTGGTGCTGGTCGAACGACACGCCACCGACCTGGTGCCCGAGATCCTGGTGCCCGATGCCCGGCGGGCCGCTATTGTCGCCGCCCGGGCATGGTACGCCGATCCGACCGACGGGATGCTGCTGGTCGGGGTGACCGGCACCAACGGAAAGACCACCACCACGGCCCTGATCCGGCACCTGCTCAACTCGGCCGGGGACGCCGGCAGCATCGGCACGCTGGGCGCGTTCGACGGCGAAGGGAAGGAGGTGCCTTCGTCCGCCGGATCGCTCACCACGCCGGGCCCGGTCGACCTGCAGGCCACCTTCGCCTCGCTCAAGCGCCGGGGGGTCCGCCAGGTGGCGATGGAAACTTCATCGCACAGCCTCGATCAGGGACGGCTGGATGGACTCCAGTTCGGCGCCGGAGTCTTCACCAACTTCACCCGCGATCACCTCGACTATCACGGAACCATGGAGCACTACCTCGCGGCCAAGCTCCGGCTCCTGGGCCTGCTCGCGCCGGGAGCCGTGCGGGTAGTGAACCAGGACGACCCGGCCTGGCAGGCCATTCCGCCGGATCAGCACCGGTTCACCTTCGGCCTGCGGCCGGGCGCGGACCTGCTGGCGGAGCACATCACACTGTCCGCTTCGGGCAGCGCCTTCCGGCTCAGCGGCCGCCTGGGAGAACGGTCGGTCGAGCTGCCGCTGCCGGGAGAATTCAACGTGGCCAACGCGCTGGCCGCCGCGGCCTGCGCCCTGGGGCTGGGCCTTTCCCTCGACCTGGTGGTTGAACGGCTGGCCACGGCTCCGCAGGTGCCGGGACGGATGGAGCGGCTCGCCCTCAAGCCCTGCGTGGTGCTGCGCGACTACGCCCACACCCCGGACGCCCTGGAGCGGGTGCTGCTGACGCTCCGGCCGCTCACCGCGGGACGTCTGATCGTGCTGTTCGGTTGCGGCGGAGACCGGGACCGGGGCAAGCGGCCGCTGATGGGCCAGGTCGCGGATCGGCTCGCCGACCAGGTGTTCGTCACCTCGGACAACCCGCGGACCGAAGATCCCGATCAGATCATCGACGACATCGTGGCCGGCATGCGCGGTCCCCACACCCGGATCACCGACCGGCGCGAAGCGATCGCGGCGGCCCTGGGCCAGGCCCGGCCGGGCGATACGCTGCTCCTGGCCGGCAAGGGACACGAGACCTACCAGGTGGTCGGCACGGTAAAGCATCCCTTCGATGAACGGCGCATCGTGGCGGAGCTGGCTGCGTGACCCTGGAGTGGACCGACCGGACCATCCGGGCGGCGCTGGAGCTGACCGGCGGAGCCGATCTCCCCCGTTATGCGGCGGTCTCGACCGACACGCGGAGCATTGTCCCCGGCGCTCTGTTCGTCGCGCTCAAGGGTGAACGGTTCGACGGACATCGTTTCCTCGACGCCGCGCGGCAGGCGGGCGCACTGGGCGCAGTGGTGGAGCAGGGCACCCCGCCGGTGGACGGGCTGGTGCTCTACCAGGTGCCCGACCCGCTTCGGGCTTACGGCCGGCTGGCGCGGGCCCGCCGCCGGACCCTGACCGGCCCCGTCATCGCGATCACCGGCACCAACGGCAAGACGTCCACCAAGGAGCTGGTGGCGGCGGTGCTCCGGACCCGATGGAAGACGCACGCCACCCGGGCCAACCTGAACAATCTGGTGGGAGTGCCCCAGACCATTCTCGAGGCCGGGCCCGACATCGACGCGCTGGTGGTGGAAGCGGGCGCCAATCTGCCGGGGGAGATCGCCCGCTACCGCGAGATCATCGAGCCCGACATCGCCGTGGTTACCAACGCCTCCGCCGGCCACCTGGAAGGCTTCGGATCCCTCGAGGCGGTCGTGCAGGAGAAGCTCGAGCTGGTCCGGGAGGTCGCCACGGTCCTGGTGGGGACCGAGCCGTCCTCGCTGGCGGAGCAGAGCCGCCGCCGGGGGGCCGGCAGGGTGCTGACCGTGGGACTCACCGGCGCCGACGTCTCGCCGGAGCGGGTGGAACCGGGCCGCGATGCCCGGCCGGTCGTCACCATCGACGGCCGCCGGTTCACGGTTCCGCTGTTAGGCAGCCACCAGGCCGGGAATGCGCTGTTTGCCTGGGGCGTGGCGCGGGTGCTCGGTCTCGATCTCGATGCCTGCGCCGCCGCGCTGTCGAGCGTGCGGCTGCCGGCCGGCCGGGGCGAAGTGATCGAGGCCGGCGGCCTGACGATCGTCCACGACGCCTACAACGCCAACCCGCCGTCATTTCGCGCGGCGATCGACATCGCCCGCCAGCTTCGGGCGGGACGCCGGCTGGTCTTCGTGGCGGGAACCATGCGGGAGCTGGGGCCCGACTCCGAGCGGCTCCATCACGAGATCGCGGAGCAGCTGGTGGCGCTCGATCCCGACCTGCTGGCGGCGGTGGGGGAATTCGTGCCGGCGCTGGAGCCGTGGGCGGAGTCGCTCGGTTCCCGGCTGCTGACGGCGCCGGATGCGCCCACCCTGGCCCCGATGCTGGCGGCCCGCCTGATCGGCGGGGAGCTGGTGGTGCTCAAGGCATCCCGTGGCGTGGCCCTCGAACGTATACTTCCCGCCATTACCAGCCGAGCCGTACCGACTCCCGAGGACTGATGCTCTACCACCTGCTTGCCCCGCTGGGCAAGAGTTACATCTTCTTCAATCTTTTCAACTACATCAGCTTCCGGGCGGCCGGGGCGGTAGTCACCGCTCTGCTGCTGGCGTTCCTGGCGGGTCCGGTCATCATCCGGCGGCTGCGCGCGCTGAAAGTGGGCCAGGTGGTGCGGGCGGATTTTCTCGCCAGCCACCAGGGCAAGCGGGGCACGCCCACGATGGGCGGGCTCATCATTCTGCTGGCGACCATCGTGCCCACGCTGCTCTGGGCGCCGCTCACCAACCGGTTCGTGGTGGTGGCGATGATCGCCATGCTGTGGACCGGCCTGATCGGCTTCCTCGACGACTACCTCAAGGTGGTCCAGGGGAAGTCCCGCGGCCTGGTCGCCAAGTGGAAGCTGGCGGGGCAGGTGGTCTTCGGCCTGGCGCTGGGATTGTACCTGATCTACTTCCCGGTCGTGCCGGCCAGCACCATGCCGGCGACCGCGACCACCGTCCCCTTCTTCAAGTTCGTGATTGCGAACTTCCATCCGCTGCTCTACGTCGGGTTCGTGACCTTCATCGTCTCCGGCACCAGCAACGGTGTGAACCTGGCGGACGGGCTCGATGGACTGGCGGCCGGGCTCACCGCGATCTCGGCGGCCGCCTTCGCCATCTTTGCCTACATTTTCGGGCGGACCGACGCGACCAGCTATCTCAACCTGTTCTATCTCCCCGGCGCGGGAGAGCTAGCCGTGTTCCTGGGCGCCCTGATGGGCGGCTCGCTCGGGTTCCTGTGGTTCAACGCCCATCCGGCGCAGGTGTTCATGGGCGATACCGGGAGCCTGGGGATCGGTGGCGCCCTTGGCACCGTCGCGATCCTGTTGAAGGCGGAATTCCTGCTCGCGATCATCGGGGGCGTGTTCGTGGCCGAATCGCTGTCGTCGCTGATCCAGACCTCGGTTTTCAAGTACTACAAGCGGACCCGGGGGCGGGAATACGCGGACGCCCATCGGGTCTTCCGCATGGCGCCGATCCACCACCACTTCGAAAAGCTGGGCTGGGCCGAAAGCACGGTGGTGACCCGGTTCTACATCCTGGGGCTGCTGTGCGCGCTGGTCGCGCTCACGACCCTCAAGTTGCGTTGACGATCGAGCGCTGGCGCCGGGACGGCCGCGAAGTCGCGGTCGTGGGACTGGGCCGGAGCGGCCAGGCCGCCACCCGCCTGCTCCGGAGCGCCGGCGTCCCGGTGTACGCCTCCGACTCCGCATCGGGTGAGATTCTCGATCGGGTGGCGCTCGAGCTGAGCGACCTGGGCGCCGCGGTCGACACCGGGATGCACGATCTCGACCGGATTCGCGCGGCGGTGGCGCTGGTGCTGTCCCCGGGGGTCCCCCCCGACGCGGCGCCGGTCCGGGCCGCCCGCGAGGCCGGGGTCGCGGTGCGGGCCGAAATCGACCTGGGGCTCGAAGCGCTCGCCGGACTGCCCTACATCGCGGTGACCGGCACCAACGGCAAGAGCACGGTGACCGCCCTGGCGGGCCACCTGTTGCAGGCCGCCGGCCGCCG
>DASTEX010000274.1:0-4213 GCA_035709185.1 Gemmatimonadales bacterium | reverse complement strand
GGGGTTCGGGCCCAACGGCGAAGTCGTGACGTACTACAACCTCGACGCCATGCCGGAGACGCCGGCGAATCTGTACGTATTCGTTCGCGCGCCCAACGACGAAGTGGTCGCGGGTCAGCTCCCGGTGATCGACCAGCTTCCCGGTGACGAGGAGTACAGCGACTTCCGGCGAGTCGTGTTCGTCACGGTGCCGGGGGACTATGTCGCCAACACGGTCGCGAGCCTCCAGGCGATTCAGGCAGCCGCGTTCCCGCTCGAGCCCACCGAGCAGGTGATCAACTATCCGGTGGTCCCCGCCGGCTCCACCGCGGATCTGCGGGTCAACGGCAACACCCAGCTGTTGCGGGGCTGGTACCGGAACCAGGTGTTCTTCTACTTCGCGTTCACCGAGCGTCTCCTCAACCTGCCGGTCGGGGTCGGCTTAGTGCCCCGGCCGCTGTTTGTCTCCTTCAACATCAACCCGGGCGAGGACGGAGGCGGCTTCGCATCCGGCTTCCGAGCCGAACTGGGAAGCCTCCAGACTCACAACGTGCTGGCGTTTCTCCCGGATCAGGTGGACTACGCACCCTTCTGGCAGCTGATCGCCTATGACCGGGCCGATTTCGACGACGTGATCGACCTCGCGACTGCCCAGGAGGCCCGGATTCTGACGGCCCTCCAGCTGGTCAACAGTCCGGTCGTGGACATCGACCAATGACCCGTCGCATCTGGCGCTTCGTGACCGCGATGGCGGGAGTCACCGTCGCGGCCGGCGCACCGGGCCAGGCCCAGACCACTCTGGAGTCGCCGCCCAATCTCTCCGACTGGGTGGCCGTGGCCGGCGGCTTCCAGTTCAACCTGCTCCATCGCTTCTCGGTCGGCTCGGCGCCGGCGCGGAAGCTCCAGAACGCCCCGACCGCCACGCTGGCCTACGGGCTCGCTTCCTGGCTCTCGCTCGGTCTCAACTACGCGAGCGCGTCGGAAGTGGTCGATGCCTATCCCAACGAATGGGAATTCCTCGCCCGGGTCGCTCCGCTCACCCAGGATGGCGGCGCCCCGTTCGATCTCTATCTGCAGGGCGGGTACAACGTCGCGGCGGAGAGCGCCGATGGCCAGCTGCTGCTGGCCCGGCGGGTCGGCCCGGTGCGGGCCGTCGCGGGCGTCGGCCTGCTGGAGGATGCGGAGTTGACCGGCGTCAGCCGGGCGACGGTGGCCGCCGGCGCCACCGTGCGGGTGTACCAACTGCTCGGCCTGGCCGGTGATATCTCGACTTTCGCCGATCGGAATCACGGGGACCGGGTCGCCTGGAGCGCCGGTTTCAACCTGGGTGTGGGCGGCACCCCGCACACCCTCTCGGTGCACGCCACCAACGTGGCCAGCCGGACGCTGCAGGGCACGGCCCGCGGCACCGAGCGGACCCGCTACGGGTTCGAATACACCATCCCCATCAGTCTGGGACGGTTCCGCGGGACGGCGAAGGATACCGCCGGCGCATCGCAACAGTACGGCCGGCGGGGCCAGGACGATCCCCGCCAGGCGAAACCCGTCTCGATCGATATCCGGAGCCTCCGGTTCGCAAAGAGAAAAGTCGAGGTCGATGCAGGAACGACCGTCTTGTGGCGGAACCGGGATCCGCTGAGCCACACCGTAACCAGCGACGACGGGCAGTTCGACTCCGGCGAGATCGCCCCGGATGCGTCCTGGAGCCACACCTTCACCACGCCGGGCACGTTTTCCTATCACTGTGGACCCCACCCCGAGATGAAGGCGACGGTGGTGGTCCGCGCCAAACCTTAGTACCGAAGGAGAAGCAGGTCATGCGAGTTCAGTTGCAGTTCCTGGCAGGTACCGTGATGGCCCTGGCGGCATGCAGCGATTACGGCAGTGAGCCCGATCCCGTCGACCCGGGGCCGCCGACGGCCGCCGCGGGCGTGAACGTGGTAGACGATCAGTTCGTGAACAACTCGGTCCGGGTGCTGGAGGGAGGCACGGTCACCTGGACCTGGCAGGGTAACAACCTGCATAACGTGACCTTCCAGGGCGGGCAGGCATCCGAGACCCAGACCGACGGCACGTTCGAGCGGGAGTTCCCGACCACCGGCGTCTTTCGTTACATGTGCACGGTCCACGGCGCGGCCATGTCGGGTACCGTCACTGTGGTGGCTCCCGCCGCGGGTGGCCTCGCCCGGGAGTGAAGCCGGCGGCGCCGCGTGGCACTGGGTACCAGCAGCCTGATCGGACTGGTCCTCGGTGCCACCCGGCGGCACGCGCCGAACGATTCCAGACGTGACCGGTGACGGCCCCGCTGTTTCGCCACGTGCCTGCCCCCATTCACCCCTCCAACCGAACACAACCGCGTCGGCCGAGGTCTTAGATAGAGCCGGGCATGGTGCCCGGCAGGGGATGACGGCGATGCGCCGGTCCCATCCTGGCCACCACGTCGAGCACCTTCAGGAGTTGCGATGTCCAATGTGAACCGCCTGGCTCTGGCCCTGATGCTGGCTGCCGGGTCAGCCTGCAGTGATGATGATCCCATCGGTCCCGGCCCGGTGCCGATCGACCCGGCTACCGCCCCGCGGGTGGCGGTCGACCGGTTCAGCGCCGAGGCCGGTACCCTGTTCGTCCGGACGGCGGAGAATGAACTGCCCGCGGCGAACGCGGCCATCGACTTCGACCAGGGACCGTTCATCACCCACGGGCTGGGGCCGAACGGCGAGAACCTCTCGTACTACAACTTCGATGTCATGCCCGACACGCCGGCCGACCTGTATGTGTTCTATCGCGCGGGAAGCGACCAGGTGGTGGCGGGACAGTTGCCGGTGATCGACGAGATCCCGGGACAGGAGGGCTACAACGATTTCCGGCGGGTGGTGCGGGTGAACGTGCCGGCCGACTACGTCGCCAACACCGTGGCCAGCCTGGAGGCGATCGAGGACGCCGGCTTCGAGCTCGCGCCGACCACCCAGATCGTGAACTACCCGGTGGTTCCGGCCGGCTCGACGGCTGACCTCCGGATCAATGGGGCCGCCGGCCTGGAGCAGGGATGGTACCGCAATCAGGTCTTCTTCTACTTCGCCTTCACCGAGCGGGCCCTGGTGGCGCAGCAGGACAAGGTACCGGTTGCCCCCATCTTCGTGTCCTTCGTCATCAATCCGGATGAGGAGGGTGGGGGTCCGCCGTCCGGCTTCCTGACCGAGGAAGGCAGCGAACAGACCCACAACGTGGTCTCGGCGCTGCCGGACGAGGCGGGATACTCGCCCCTCTGGAACGTGATCCCCTACGGCAATGCGGACTTCGACCTCGTGGTGGACCTGGAGAGCGTACAGGCCCTGGACACCTTCGATCCGCTCGGGCTGGTCAACTGTCCGGTAGTGAGAATCCAGTGACGGCCATCGTGCGCAGCCTGGTTCTGCTGGGCCTGATAGCGGCCGGGACACCGGGGCTGGCCCGGACGGCCGTCGATTGGCCGGTGGGCTCCGGCGGTGAGGCCCCCGGGCAGGGCAAGACTGTGGTGGTGGAGATCCGGAGCCTGCGGTTCGCGAAGCGCACCGTGACGGTCGAGGCCGGCACCACCATTTCCTGGCGGAACCGGGATCCGTTGAGTCATACAGTCACCAGCGACAGCAGCGGGTTCGATTCCGGCGAGATCCGACCGGAGGGCAGCTGGAGTCACACGTTCACCGTGCCGGGCACGTTTTCCTATCATTGCGGACCCCACCCCAACATGCAGGCGACGGTGGTGGTGCGCCCACAAACCGAGTCCCGAAGGAGAAATTGATGCGAGTTCAGTTGCCGTTCCTGGCGGGGGCCGTATTCCTGGCCGCCGCCTGCAGTGACCACACCGATCCCAATCCGGTGGATGACGGGCCACCCCCGGCCGAAGTCACCGTCAACGTGCGGGACGATCTGTTCGTGAACGCGGCGGTCCGCGTGCTGGAAGGCGGCACGGTCACCTGGGTATGGCAGGGAGATAACCTGCACAACGTGACCTTCAACGGCGGCCCGGCATCGCCCAACCAGACGGAGGGCACCTTCGAGCGAACCTTCGAAACGCCCGGGGTCTATCAGTATCAGTGCACCATCCACGGCCAGCTGATGTCGGGCACGGTTACCGTGGTGGACGAGGAAGCAGGAGGAGCGGACGAGGGACCGGGATACGCTGTCAGGTGAGATCGCGGTATTGCAGGCACTGCCGGCTGACATGGCTGGCCGGCGCAGGAGCGGAGCGGTTCGG
>DASTEX010000273.1:0-20498 GCA_035709185.1 Gemmatimonadales bacterium | reverse complement strand
CGCTGCCGGAGCGGGTGCGCAGGCCGCGAAGAAGAACAGGATGGAGGGTCGCATATTCATGAAGGTAACCCGTCAGGATGGGTAGACGGAGAACTGTGCCGAATCATGCACCAGGGCGGTCCGGTCGGCTATTTTTCACCGCCATGAACCTGATCCCGCGGCCGGGTGTCACCACCCTTCTTCTGGCCCTGATGCTGGCCCCCGCGGCCTGCCGTTCGGGGGAGACTCCACCCGCAGCCGAAGGCCCACAGGCGGAGGCCGGGTTACCAGCCGTCGTGGCCCGGAACCGGATCCGGGGCGTGCAGCGAACCCCGCCTCTCCCCAAGCCAGACTGGCAGCTGACGACCACGGACGGCAAGCCGTTCGACCTGCGACGCGACACCCGGGGCTACCTGACGCTGGTGTTCTTCGGATACACCCACTGCCCCGACGTCTGCCCGGTTCATACGGCCAACGTCGCCAAGGTGCTGAAGACCCTGCCCATCGACGTAGCCAACCGGGTCAAGTTCGTGTTCGTCACTACTGATCCCGAGCGCGACACTCCGGAGCTGCTCCAGCGCTGGCTGGCTGGTTTCCACCCCGATTTCATCGGCGTCACCGGAACCCCGGAGCAGATCAAGCAGGCTCAGATGTCGCTGGGGCTGATGCCCGCGGCCCGTGAAGTTGTCGACTCGGCTAATCCCTCCGCCTATCTGGTTTCACATGCCGCTGCGGTGTTCGCCTTCACCAGCGACGACTCGGCGCACGTGCTGTATCCCTTCGGGATCCGGCAGCAGGACTGGGCCAATGATCTGCCCATCCTGGTGGATGGATGGCCCAAGTGAGGGCAGAGTGCAGAATGCAGAGTGCAGAGTGCAGAAGGGTCGTCATTGTCGGGCTTCTGCTCATTGCCGGCTGTGGAAGTGGGGGGCGGGAGCCGCGAGCGGGGAGCGGCGGCTCCGACAGTCTGCGGGTGGAGGGAGCCTTCGCCTCCGCGCCGCCGGTGGGTGAAGCTGCCGCGATGTACTTCACGGTTCACAATCCTGCCGATTCGCCCGACACCCTGGTACACATCAACACCATCGATGCAGCCGGCGCGAGCTATCACCGGTCAGTGGTGGAGGGCGGCCTGGTGCAGATGCAGTCGATGGAGGTCCTCGAAATTCCTGCCGGCGACAGCCTGGTGCTCCGGCCGGGCGGAACCCACATCATGCTCACCGGCCTCAAGCGCCGGGCCGGCGACACGGTTCACGTCTCCCTCACATTCGCCCACGCCGGCAGCCGCCTGCTGGTCGTTCCCGTCCTGGCGCCCGGTGATGAGCCGGGGGCCCATCAGCACGAGTAGCGCCATGCAGTGGTGGTGCGCGGCGACGACTGCCGAATGGTCCTGGTCCTGGCGACCCTATCCCGGTGTCTGGCTCGCCATGCTGCTGATCGTCTTTCTGTACTGGCGGGGCCTGCGAGGGGCCGGCGGAATCGGAGCGGTGGGCCCCCTGCGGGCGGTCTCGTTCGGCGCCGGCCTCGCGGTGCTCTGGATCGTGCTCGACTGGCCGGTCGGAGCACTCGGGGGTGGCTACCTGCTAAGCGTGCATACGGCGCAGTACGTGGCGATGACGCTCATTGCGATGCCGTTGATGCTGGCGGGTATCCCGGCGGCGGTTTACCCCGGCACGGGGCGGGCGGCCACGCTGCTCCGATTGCTGGCGCGGCCCCAGGTCGGGCTGGTGCTGTACACCGCCGTCATGGCGGTCACACACGTCCCGCGCGTGACCGACACACTCATGGCCACCCAGCTGGGCAGCTTCGGCATCGATCTGGTGTGGCTCTTCGGCGCCTTCGCGCTGTGGTGGCCGGTCCAGGCGCCCGCGGGTTATGTCCGGATGTCGGCGCCCCTGCAGGTCGGATACTTGTTCGCGGCCACGATTCCGCCTACCCTGCCGGCGGCGTTCATGGTTTTTGCAGACTACCCGCTCTACGCGCTGTACGAATTGGCTCCCCGGGCCGGCCTGGCAGCCGGCACTGATCAACAGGCGGCGGGGCTGATCATGAAGGCAGGCGGCGATCCCCTGTTATGGATCGCGATGACGATTGTTTATTTCCGTTGGCAACACGCCGAAGACGCGCGCGAGCGGCGCGACCAGGCCTATTCTCCTCAGGAGCAACTCAGTTGAACCGGTTGACCACACTCAGGACCCTGGCACTGCTGGTGGGATTGCTGGCTGGAGCCGCGGGCTCGGCCGGCGCCCTGTTTCATCTCCGGCTGGAGAAGAGCTCTCCCGGCAAGGACGAGCGCATGGGCGCGTCTCCCCGGGAAATCCGCCTCTGGTTCAGCCAGAAGCCGGAGGTCCGCCTGTCCACCATTACCGTCGCCAACAGCGACAGCGTGGCGGTGAAGCTCAGCAAGGTCCGGGCGACCGACGACCCGCTGTCGCTGGCGGCCGACGTGACCGACTCGCTGGCTCCCGGCACGTACGTGGTCAAATGGAAGACCGCCGGCCAGGACGGGCACCCCATCCGTGGCAGCTACAAGTTCCACATCGGCAAATAGCGTGGACCCGCTCCCGCGCTGGCTGGCCTACCTGGCCATGCTATTGGTGATCGGCGCGAGCGTGTTTCGTTTTGGGGTTCTCCGCCCGCTGGAGCGGCGCAGCGGAACCCGGCTGCCGCGTCCGGCCCGGCGCGCGGCCGCCGTCGGGCTGGCGGCGGCTATCGTGGCGGCACTGCTGGCCCCTGTCCGGCTCTGGCTCCAGGCCAGGGGATTCACCGAGCCGGGCGAACCCGTGACCAGCGAGCTGCTGGGCATCGTCCTCGATACTGCGTGGGGCAAGGGGTGGATGGTGCAGGTCCTCGCCGCGTGCCTGGCGACGAGCGGGGCCTTCTTCGCCCGGGTGACGCCGGCCGGATGGTACTTTGCGGCCGCCGGCGCATCGGCGGTGGTGCTGTCCGCGCCGCTCACCGGCCACGCGCTGGGCGCCGAACAGGCCGGCGCGTGGGGATATCCGCTGGATGCGCTGCACGTGCTGGGCGCGGGGGCCTGGCTCGGAACGTTAGGCGTCCTGATGATCGCCGGGGTAGCCGGCTCGAGGGACCAGCCGGAGCCGGCGCGCGGCCCGTGGGTGGCGAATCTGGTGCAGACCTTTCACCCGGTGGCCCTGTACGGCTCCGGCATCACCGTCCTGGCCGGTGTGGGGTTGTCGATCCGCTATCTCGAGGGATCGTTGTCCGGGCTCTGGACGTCGGGCTGGGGCAGGACCCTCCTGGTCAAGCTGGCGCTGCTCCTCTGCATCGTAATCCTGGGCGCGTGGAACGCCCGGGTGATGCGACCCGGCCTGGGCACCACCGTGACGACCGGCCGCTTTGCCCGCTCTGCGCTGCTCGAGCTCTCACTGACGACGCTGCTCCTGGGTGTGACCGCGCTGCTGGTGGTGCAGGGGCTACCAGGAGAAGATTAGGACTTAGGACTTAGGACTAGGGAGTAAGAGGCACTGGGTACGCGGTACTGAGTACTCCGCACGGGTACTGGGCACGGGGTACGGGGTACGGGGTGCTGGACCCTGGGTACCATCATTGCGTCCCATTCGGGGTCACCCATGCTGCTGCGGGCAGTCTTCCTTTCTGCTGTTCTCACCCCGTCCCTGGCGGCTCAGGAATGGGCCATCACGCCGCAGGTGTCGACGCTCGGCCTGGGCGCGGAGGTCTCCTATCGCCTGCGATCGCCGGTCGGGTTCCGGGCGGGATACACGCTGCTCGATTTCAGCCGGGAGGACGATATCGAGGGCATCGTGTACCAGGTGAGCCCCGCGTTGCGCCACGGAAAGCTGGGCGTGGACTTCTATCCCCTCGGCTCGGGCTTTCGCCTCTCGGGCGGCGTGGTCTACAACCGCTCGCGGGTTGACGGGGTGGGAGTGCTCGACCAGCCCGTCACTGTCGGTGGGCAGACCTATCAGCCGGAGGAAGTGGGCGAGCTGATCGGGCTCGCGCGTTACGACGACGACTGGGTGCCTTGGGTGGGGCTGGGCATCGCCGGGGGAGGGCGGGTCTCGGTGACCTTCGACGTGGGAGTGATCTTTGCCGGGCACCCTGCCGTTCGGCTTCGCACCCAGGGCGGCTCGCTCAGCGGATCCGAACAGGCCATCCTGGATCAGAACGTGGCGGCGGAGCAGGCCGAGCTGCAGCAGGCCATCAACGACGAGAAGCTGGCGAAGTACTTTCCGATCGTCTCGCTGGGGTTGAAGATTTCGCTCTAGCTGACAGCTGACAGCTGATCGCTGCCCGCTACACTGGCAACCCCACCGACCGCATCAGCTCCACCGCATTGCTCCGCCGCACCACTCCCGTCCGCAGCCGATAGTCAAAACGCAGCTGACCCGCTTCGAGCTGATCCTCGAAGTGCACGTTGGCCATCATGGGTCCCATTGCGTCGGCGATTTCGGCCAGCGCCAGGTCGTGGGTGGTCACCAGTCCGATGGCGCCCCTGGTCACCAGGTGCTCCACGATGGCGCGCGCGCCCAGGGCGCGGTCGTAGGAGTTGGTTCCGCTCAGCATCTCGTCGAGCAGGAACAGGACCGGCCGGTCCCCCTGCAGCAGATCGACCGTACGCCGGAGCCGGCCGATCTCGGCATAGAACCGGGATTGCCCGTGCTGGAGGGAATCCTGGGGCCGGAAGGAGGCGCCGATGGCCAGGGGGGACAGGACCAGCCGCCTGGCGCTGACCGGCGCTCCCGCCTGGGCCAGCACCACGTTGACGCCCACCGCGCGGAGCAGGGTGCTCTTCCCCGACATGTTGGAGCCGCTCACGATCCAGGCCCGGACCCCGGCGGCACTCAGCGTGACGTCGTTCGGCACAGCCGTACCTGCCGGGAGCAGCGGGTGGGCCAGTGATTCGGCGTGGAAGCGGGCCGGGCCCTCCACCAATTCCGGCTGCACGCATTCGGGGTGCTCGGCCGAGTAGGTTGCGATCGAGGCCAGGGCTTCCACTTCGCCCAGGGCGGTCACCCAGCGGCCGAGGAATGGGCCGTGACGCACCCGCCACCGCTCCACCGCGAGCGCGAGCTGAGTGGTCCAGAGCAGCAGCGCGCCGACAGGCGCGAACAGCTGGTTACGGCGGGTGTCCAGCAAGCCGGCCAGCCGATCCAGACGCGCCAGGGCCCGGGAGGCCGGCTCGTCACCAGCCCGCAATTCCCCCCCGATGCGTTCCAGCAGCGGCGATGACCACGATTCCTGCTCCAGCCGCTGGATCATGCCGGCCATGTGGTCCAGATCGCGGAGCGGACGCTCGACTCTGGCGACGATCGCGCGCACTCGTTCCCGCGCCACCGTGGAAACCACCACGCTCGCCAGGAAACTCAAGGTCGGGGCCCAGGCGGTCAGGCCCCACCAGGTCGCCGCGATCAGGGTGAAGACGTTGAGCAGCGCCAGCAGCAGCCCGGCCGGCGCCAGCCACACCGGGATTCCGGTTGCGGGAGCGGCTCCCCACTGCAGCAGCACGTCACGGGAGATGCCGGAGCCCACCCGGGATCCGATGACCGCGAGGTCCACCCGGAGCTGGGAGCGGTCCTTCAGCTCGGCCACGGCGGCCTGGCGTTCGGCGATCACGCCGGCCGGCGCCGGCGCTTTCAGCCAGTCCGCCAGCGTTTCCCGGCCGGATGGAGTCTCGGCGGTGCATAACAATTCGAAGAGCGAGCCGGTCCCGAACAGATCGAGATCATCGGCGAAGAGGTGATCTTCGGACCGATAGAGATCACCCTTCTGGCCCCCGCCGGCCCACCGATCTTCCAGGCGGGCCATCCCCCGCTCATACCAGGCCATTCTTCTTCTGCCCCGGTCACGCAGCCGGACGATCCGCTCATGCCAGACCATGAGCCCCACAAAGAGCACGGTGGCCCCGAGCGCCCACCGGAGCGACGGCGTCCCCCGGATGGCGCCCAGCCAGAGCAGCACCACGAGGGCAATGAAGACCATCCCGCGGGCCACGGCCAGCCGGTTGAAGTACCGGGTGAGCCGGGCCGCTTCGGCACGGAGGCGTTCCAGTTCCCCTGCGTACTGCTGGTGAATGGAGGATCGGGTCATCGCAGGAGTGAAGTGGCCAGAGCGCGTTCCCAGAATCGGCCCAGTTCGCGAAGAATGGTAATCCACTGACGCTGCTGTTCCGCAGTCACCTGGGCGGTTCCCGGAAAGGGCGGGTCGGCCCCCAGAATCACCAGCAGTCCCTGGCGCTGGGCTTCGAGCAGCGGGCCCAGCAGGAACGCCGTGAGCTGCTGGCGGCATTCATCGGGATCGTTGGCCGCTCCCATCACGGGACGACTGCGATGCGGACGAATGGCGAGCAATTCCCGCTCGAGGCGGAGGAAGCAGCGCGCGAGCGGCCAGGCCGCGAGGGGGATCAGGATTCTCCGCCCGCGGCCGCTCCGGCCGTATTCGGGATCGGGGGGCAGCTCACCCCGGAACTCCAGCCGGGGCGCGGCAGCATCCTCGCCGGTGAACCACTCCAGGGGCAGGGCGTAGGCCCGCGCGATGATCTGCAGGGTACCGAGACCGGGACGGGTGGTCCGGCCGGCGTAGAGGTCTCTCAGCGTGGCGTAGGGCAACCCCGTGTGGTGGGCGGCCTCCCGCAGGTTGCCGAGGTGGGCCTCGTCCACCAGCCGGCGGATCCGGCGGGTCAGGGGGTGGCGAACCTCCGGGAGGGGCCCCGGTGGGCGCCCGGGGCGGGGCCGGCGTGGAACTCGCCCCACCGTAACATACTAAAATGGGTGGTGGAGTTCCACACAATTATTTAGCGGCGAGCGGCAACCCGGGTCGGACGATCGCGCAGGGTGGCTTCCACCTCAGCCAGCGTGACCGCACGAGGGACCTTCCACTCCCCACGCTGTTCGGTCGGGACCTGGACCGAGAACACCTGTCCCTCCGATATCTGCACCAGCGCCGTAGCCGCGTTCCCGTCGCCTTTGCCCTGAGAGACGGAAAGCACCAGGGTCCATTCTCCTTCAACGCCCCACTGGTTTCGGAGCGCGAACACGCCGGGACGCTCGGTGCGATCGAACGTGAGCGTGATGGTCTTCCGCTCCCCTTTCACAATGCCCTCGGCCCGGCCGGTGACGGGGAAGTTCATCGGCGTGCCGTGATGGAAGGCATGCACCAGCAGATAGGCGCCGCGACTCGCGGCATCGTACGGGTTGGCGGGAAGCTCGATGGAAATCCACGGCGGGCCCGCCGTGGCAACATCCGGCGTGGCCGCCATGAGCGCCGGAACAACCAGGACTGACGGCAGCAGCGAAGCGAAACGCATGAGGCACCTCTGGGGTTGGTTGTAGCTCGCGACTTCCTCGCGATGACCCTGAGATGCCGCCCGGGTGTGACCGGGTTTACCGGGTGATGATGATGGCGCCCTTGAACGAGCGGGCGGAGATCCGGGCGCCGCCGGATCCGAGCATGAACGAAACCGGCTTGCCGCCTTTCTGCGGACCACCCCGGGGCAGCAGCTTGTTATGCACGACCCCGCCGACCGTAGCGAGCTGGAACTCGGCGTCGACCGGGCCCACCAGCCTCAGCGTGATATCGGCGGAATGGGTCTCGGTCTCCAGCGCGCCCCCGGCCGCAACATTACCCATCAGAGTGACCGGTCCGGTCACGGTTTCGAGACGCCCCCGGTCCAATCGATCCACCGTGGCATCGATGCCGCCCCCGACCGTCGTCACGGTGATATCGCCGGAGGCAGCTTTGATCGTGACCCGGCCGCCACCCGTGCGGATCCGCTGAACGCCGTGGCCTCCGTCGGTGCTGACGTTGCCGTCGATCGCTTCCACGGTGAGGACCCGGGGCGACCCTGACACGGTGATGGGACCGTTCACCGAGATCAGATCGACCTCTCCGTCGACGCCCGACACCTCCACAATGGCCGAGACGGTCTTGGCCCAGACCCGGGCGCCGTGGGGCACCGAGACCTCGAGGGTGGCGCCGGGGGCAGCCGGATCGCGGGATTCGACGCCGAGCTTGGCTCCCTTCCCTGCTCCGCCACCATAGAATGTGCCGCCCCCGGGCGGAATTGATCCGATCACATCGATGGAATCCCGCTCCCAGCCGGTTATGCGAAGCCGGCCGGGACCGACCTGGATCCGGATGGACGCATCGGCGTCGACCCGCCAGCCGCGCCGGACTTTCTGCTGTGCCTCGGCCGGCCCGGCAAGCGCCCAAAGAGCCAGAGCGGCGATGACGGCAAAGCGCATCAAAGCTCCGTGTAATGCGCCGCGGCCCGGCGCAGCGTCTCGAGCTTCCGCCGGAGGGCCGAAAGATGAAGCTGCTGCAGCACGGGATTGGCCGGATCCGTTTGAAGCGCGCGGGCGGTTTCGTCGATTGCATCGTCGAGCGTGAGCACGTCGCGCCGAAGCGCCGACGCGGTGGTGCCGGTCAGGCGCCCGCTCTCCAGCAGTGCGGCCTGAAGATCCGCTGCCGCGGTCCGGTAGGCCGCGCGTTCTCCTTCGTCGGCGGCGGTAACTCGCGCGGGGCCAACGTCGTCGGAGCCGGACCGAACCAGCAGGAGGCCACCGGCGCTGATGATCGCGAGTGCCGCGGCGAGTGGCAGCCAGGTCCGGAGAGCGAGGCGTCGCCGGGGCTCGAGCCGGGAGGCGATGCCGTCCCACAACGGCCGATCGGGCGCAACGATCCGGGGAAGGGCAGCCACCCGGGGGGCCAGGAACCGCGCGGCCGCTTCGTCGGCCCGGCATTCCTCGCAACCAGCCAGGTGGGTCGCGATCTCCCGGGCGGTGGCGGTGTCCAGCGAACCGGCGACGTATTGGTCGAGGCGGTCGCGGAGAGTCTCACATGTCATCGATCCAGCACCTCACGCAACAGCCGCCGGGCCCGGAACAGATGGGCCTTGCTGGTTCCCACCGCGGTGCCCGTCATCCGGGCGATTTCCTCGTGCCGCAGCCCTTCGACATCGTGCAGGACGAACACGGTCCGGCAACCTTCGGGCAGGGCCGCAATGGCCCGCTCGAGATCGATCGCCGCCTCCGATTCGGGTTCCCTCGCCGGGACATCCGGCGGTTCGGCCCGGTTCTCGACCCGCTGTTGCCGCCGCCGGGTGGTTCGCAGGGCCATCAGCACTTCGTTCATCGCCAGCCGGTAGAGCCAGGTCCCGAAGGCGCTCTCGCCCCGGAAACTTCCCAGCCGCTGCCACACTCGGACGAAGACGTCCTGGGTCAACTCCTCGGCCCAGCCCGCTTCCCCCGTCAGCCGGAGGCAGATGGCGTGGACCCGCCCCGCGTGGGCCTCGTAGAGCTGCCCGAACGCCCGAGCGTCGCCCGCCCGGGCCGCGTGGATCCGGGCAGTCTCGGCCGACACCGGAGCGACTGGGTCCTCCACCGGGATGGCTCCGGTCATGGTTGCCAGTGACAGCACCCTCGAGGTCACACTGTTGAGATGCCTGGCGCAGGAGGTTGGTTTACCTGCAGGCGGGCAGGCGGGCAGGCGGACGGGCGGACGGCTTGCAGCAATGCTCGTCCAATCCGGAAGCTCCTGCGCCTGCCCGCCTGCCCGGCCGCCCGCCTAGCTGTATCCATCCGGATTACTGACCTGCCACCGCCACGCATCCGCGCACATTTCGTCCAGCCCACGGGTGGCATGCCAGCCGAGCTCGCGCCGGGCGAGTTCCGGGTCAGCATAGCAGGCCGCGATGTCGCCCGGGCGGCGCGGTCCGATCTTACAGGAGACCTTCCGGCCGGAGGCGCGCTCGAAGGCCGCTACCATTTCCAGTACGCTGTAGCCCTTGCCGGTGCCCAGGTTCCAGGTGTGGACCCCCGTGGTCTGCTCCAGCTTCGCCAGCGCGCGCTCATGACCTTCCGCCAGGTCCATGACATGGATGTAGTCCCGGACGCCGGTGCCGTCCACCGTGGGATAGTCACTGCCGTGAATGGGGAGCCAGGGCAGCCGGCCGATCGCCACCTGGGCGATGTACGGCAGCAGGTTATTGGGAATACCGTTGGGATCCTCGCCGATTTTCCCGCTGGGATGGGCCCCGATCGGATTGAAGTAGCGCAGGATCGCGACCCGCCAGCCGGGATCGGCCCGGTAGAGGTCCCGGAGAATGTCCTCGATCATCAGCTTGGACCGGCCGTACGGGTTGGTGGCGTGGAGCGGAAAGTCCTCCGTGATCGGCACCGCGTGCGGGTCGCCGTACACCGTGGCCGACGAGCTGAAGACGATGGTGCGGACTCCGTGCCGCTGCATCACCTGACAGAGCATCAGGGTGCCGGTCACGTTGTTATGGAAATACCGGAGCGGCTGGCCGACCGATTCACCCACGGCCTTGAGGCCGGCAAAGTGCACCACCGCGTCAATCGGCCCCTTCCGGAACACGGCCTCCAGTCCGGGCTCGTCGAGCAGATCGGTCTGACGGAAGGTGACGGACCGGCCGGTAATGTCTTCCACCCGCCGGATCGCCTCGTACTTGCTGTTGCTGAGATTGTCCACCACCACCAGGTCGTGACCCGCCGCGAGCAGCACGACACAGGTGTGGGAACCGATGTAGCCCGCTCCGCCGGTAACGAGGATTCTCAAAGCTGGCGGCTCTACCTGACCCGGTCCAGCAGGGACTGCAACCGGGGGAAGGCCTGTGCAATGTCGCTGAGCGAAACCGCGCCCACCGAGAGCCGGAACCAGCCCGTGTCCTGCGGCAGCCCGAAGGCCTGGAAGGGCACGACCCCCATTCCGGCTTCCTCCAGCAGCAGCCGGCGGATGTCTTCGTTGGTGGCGATCACGCGGCCCCCGATGGTCCGGCCCACCAAGTCGAGCCGAAGCGAGAGGTAAATGGCCCCCTGGGGTCGCACGCAGTCGACCGGATAGCCGGCCTGCCGGAGCGCGGTGAAGCCCTGGTCGAGTGCCTCGAGCCGGGCCCGGATGCCGCCGTCCATCCGCTCGCGAAAGGCGCGGATGGCGCCCGCGTCACGCAGGAAGCGGGACGTGGCCACCTGCTCGGGCCGGGGAGCCCAGGCCCCGACGTGTCCCAGGAAGTCGCGCATCCGTCCCGCCACGGCCGGAGCCGCAAAGGCCCAGCCCACCCGAAGCCCGGTGGCGGCGAAGGCCTTGGAAATTCCGTCGAGCGCAATGACCCAGGGCGCCGATGCCGGTACCAGCTGTACCGGATGAGCGTGCTGTCCTCCGTACACCAGGGAGCCGTACACCTGGTCCCAGAGGAGGAAGAGAGCCCGGCGGCCCAGCCGCTGGCGCCGGCGGTTCTCGTCGACCACCGCTTCGGTGATCAGCGCCAGCTCCGCCGGATCGATCATGGTGCCGGTGGGGTTGGCCGGCGAACAGAGGCACAGCAGCACCGCCTGATCGAGGTGAGGCGCGATTTCGTCGAGCGTGGGATGAAAGCCGCGTTCGCGCTGGGCGGTGATCACCGCTCCCGTGCCGCCCGTGAGCCACACGTAGTGGTTCACGTTCCACGAGGGCACCCCGTACACCACCACGTCGCCCGGATCGACCACGCAACGGAACGCGGCGTAGAGCACCGGCCGGACCCCGGCGGCAATCAGAACCGATTCGATCGGGTACTGCACCCCGAGCGACTCGGTGGTCCAGGCCACCACTGCCTCCCGCAGCGGGAGGATGCCATCCGACGGGGGATAGTTGGTCTCACCCTGTTCCAGTGCCTCATGAGTGGCAGCGAGGAGCTCCGGCGGGATCGGAAACTGCCGCGGGTCGAAGTCTCCCACCGTGAGGTTGCACACCGGTTTGCCCGAGGCAACCAGACGGCGGATTTCTCCCGCAATCCGGAGGATCTCGGACCCGGTCATGCCTCGGACCAGCGCCGACAACGAGCGCTCCAGGTCGGGAGCCACCGCAAAATCGGGCACGACAACCTGGCTCGTGGCCGGGGTCGACGAGGCGGTCAGGGTCATGGCGGGCGGTCCGGGTAAAGGAATCGTGAGAACAGCAAGAAATGTAGTCACAGATCGCCCTGAAACACGGGCTGCCGGCTATCTTTCTGGTGAACCTTTACTTCGAGAGCATCCTATGCGTCAGCTGCTGTTCGCCACCGCCCTCGCCGTGCTGGCTGTCCCGGCCGCCGCGCAGGAGCCTCCCGCCCGGGGGCAGCATCGCGAAGGGATGGGCCAGGGCATGGGTCAGGGAATGATGGGTGGGGGCATCCTGCGCTCGGTCCTCAATTTCGCGCCCGATGCGCTGCTCAAGCACGCCGAGCATCTGAATCTGACTTCCGACCAGGTGAGCCAGCTGACCGCGCTCAAGGAGGAGTCACAGAAGGCGGTACAGCAGGCCCATGAACCGGCCCGCGCGGCCCACATGAGCCTGAACCAGGCGTTGAAGGACACGCCCGACGATACCACCGCCATCCGGGGCTACTTCCGGGCCCACCAAGAGGCGGAAAGCAACATGCAGTGGCTCCGCGCCAGCGCGGCCTTCCGGGCCCGGGCCCTGCTCACGGCCGATCAGCGCAAGATGATCGAGGCCATGGGGGCGGAACCGGGGAAGCACGGGCACTGAACCAGCCATCAGCTTTCAGCTGTCGGTCGCCGGCTTGTTCCTCAGTAAATCGAAGCCCCGTTGTCCCAGATCAGGGAACACGGGGCTTCGGTCCAAGAGGAACTGTCTGACCGCTGGCAGCTGATAGCTGACCGCTGACAGCTACAATGAAATGTCCTCCATCAGCATGAGCGCCTCCCCCTCCAGGACGGTGTCTCCGTCCTGATTGACGCACACCGTGCGCAGCCGGACCCGCTGCTTCCCAGGAATCAGTTCGATCACTTCGGCGCGGGCTTCGATGGTATCGCCGGCCCGCACCGGGGCCGTGAATCGCAGGGTCTGGCCGAGATACACCGCACCGGTCCCAGGCAGGCGCATGCCGAGGACCTGGGAAACCAGTCCAGCGGTAAGCATGCCGTGCGCGATCCGGGTGCCGAATCGGGTCCGCGCGGCGTACTCGGCATCGATGTGAATCGGGTTGAAGTCACCCGTGATCCCGGCGTACCACACGATGTCCGACTCGCTGATGGTCTTCCGGATCGCGGCGGTCTGTCCCACGGAGAGCTGGTCGAAGCGCATCACACCTCCATCACCAGTCGAAGATCATCGTCCAGTTCTTCTCCGGCCCGATGGCGAGTAAACCAGGAGCCGGCGAAGAACGCCAGGAGGGAAGCCACCAGGCAGAGGCCGGAGACCGTCACTCCGGCCGGGAAGGTGTACACCCGGAACCAGGCCAGGGTTTCGAAGAGCAGCGTCAGCACCAGCCCGGTGACGATGGAGGCAATGGCGCCGGCCCGGGTGGCTCCGCGCCAGTTGAGGCCGATCGCCAGGGCGGGAACCAGGGTGGCGGCAAACAAACCGAAGCCGAACACGCCCAGGAATGCGACCAGCTGACCGGAGGTCTGGGCCAGCAGGGCCGCCGCGATGGACAGCGCCGCGGTGGCCACCCTTCCCCGCCAGAGCTGGTTGCCGCGGCTCCACCCCAGCGCGGATGGCAGATCGTGGGTAATGGCCGCCGCGCCGATGTTCATGAATGAATTCACCGTGCTCATCACCGCCGCCGCCACGCCGGAGAAGGCCAGGGCCGCGAGAAAGAGCGGTGCATGGCGCAGCAGGAATACCGGAGTTGCGTCATCGGGCGCCGCGAGGGGGGGGAGCGCACCGCGCGCGACCTCGGCTTTCACCGCCACGCCGACGGCAAAGTACAGCAGCAGGGTCACCAGGAGAGCCATCGTCATGAGCAGCGGATACCACTTGAGCTGCCGCGGATCCCGCAGCATGTAGTACTTGTGGATGACGTGCGGCTGACCCAGGGTGCCGAGTCCGAAAACGAAGAAGAAGGAAAGGGCCGCGAGCGGCGTGAGTTTCCCCCAGGGGGAGAGGAACCCGGGATCATTGGACATGATGCCGGCCGACAATCCCCCGAGGCCACCGCCACTGTCGATGGCCAGCAGGAAAACCGCCAGCGAAACCAGCGCCATCAGCGCGCCCTGCAGCACATCGGTGTAGATCCCCGCCAGGATGCCGCCGGAAACGGAGTAGGCCATCACCACCAGGGTACCGAGCCAGATCCCGGTGGCGAGCTCCAGCCCGAAGATGGATTTCAGGACCACGCCGAGCGCGAGCAGGTTGGTGGCCATGTATCCCACCACGCCCACAAGGAGGGCGATGGCGGCAAGGCCCTGGGCCAGCCGGGAGCGATAGCGTGCGCCGATCGCGTCCGGAACCGTGAGCACCGGGCGCACTTCGGCCAGGAGCCGCATCCGCTTGGCGAGCACCCACGCGCTCAAGGTCGTGGTGAGCGAGGCCGGCAGAACGATGTATACCGCCCCGAGACCAACTGAGTAGATCAGCCCCGGCCCGCCGATGAAGGCGAAGCCCGAAAGCGTCGCCGCCATGGCGGCGATGGCCAGGGTCCCCACTCCAAGGCCCTGCCCCGCCAGAAAGAAATCCCGGCCGGTGCGGGTGCGCCGGGTGGCCCAGGCGGCAATGCCGGCCACGCCGGCGAAATAGGCCAGCGCCACCCCGACGATGACCGGCTGACCCAGAGGAGGCAGCGCCGCGCTCTGGAGCGCGGCCATCATTCCGGCGGGCCCTTCGCGCGCGGGCTGACCGCGCGGATCCGCTCGAGATCCGCGGGGCGGAGGGTGAGTGCTTCGAAGGTCCGGGCGTAGGCCAGAGGGAGAATCGCCGCGGGCAGCAGGCCCACGCCGTACAACACCAGAGCAGCTCGGCGGGGCAAGCCGAGCCACAACGTCTCTCCAGCGCTTTCCGGGGGGAGTGACAGCGCCAGCCCGAAGCAACCGATGAGAATCAGACAGGTCACGGCGAGGGGCAATCGCAGCGACCGGAACGAGGTCTGACTTCGCCGCGCGCCCAGCGCCATCATCGCCACCAGCAGCATCGAATTGCCGATAACCATGGCCCAGGACGACCACCACGGCGCACCGCCGGGCAGGAACGCCCCGGCATATCCGGCTGCGATCAGAATTACCGAGGCGACAACCAGACCCAGTGAAGGCTCACCGATCGGGGAGCCACCACGTAACACGAGCCGGCTGGGGGAGTCAACCGGCGAGGACTCGGTTGCTCAGTCCTTAGTCCTGAATCCTTAGTCCTATACCGTCATCGGCCGAGCCACCAACCCATGTTCGGTGACGAAGTGATGCACGAACTCGGCCAGCGCCTGCCAGTCGGTGTACTCATAGTCCCGGCTGGTATCGGTATCTCCACCGGCCTTCGCGACGATGCGCCGGATGATCCATTTCTTGAACCAGCCGTAACGGCTGTACGGCAACGCGCCCGCTATCGGCAGCCGCACATCGGGCTTCCAGCCGGCCCCGTCCACGAAACGGTCGATGATGGTCCAGACCTGCTGCCGGGCTTCGGCCTTCGGTTCCAGGATGCCGAGGCAGACGGCGAGGAACGCGCTGGGCCGGCGGTTCAGCTCAGCTGCATGGGCCCGGACCCACTGCTTGACCGGTCGCTGGAAACCGGAAGCGTGGATCGAAGCTGCGACCACCACGGCCTCGAATGGCTCCGGAGCCACGGAGGGTCCGCTCACACGGGCCTCCCGGACCTCGGTGTTGCACCCTTCCTCCCGGAAGGCCTTGGCGACGGCCTCGGCCACCTTCCGGGTGTGACCATCGGTGGTGCCGTAGAGAATCAGAATCCGCGACATGATGATCCCTCCCCATGAAACCACTAATGGAGACTATCAAAGTCCCGTGAAGTCGGACTGAACCGTTTCTGAGGTCCTGCTCAGGCTGGTCAAGGCCGGGTGGCGGCCCCAGATTGCGGGGGTCACCCCGAAAAGGTTCTGCCGCGATGCGAATGCCGGTCGTCCTGCTGGCCTGGTGGTGCTTCGGACCGATGCTCGCCAGTGCGGTGGCCCAGTCCAAGCCCGCCATTCCCGCCGCGATCCTGCCCCGACCAACGGGGCCGTTCGCCGTGGGAACCGTGGACTCGCTGTGGATCGATCAGGCCCGGGAGGAACGGTTTACCCGGGATCCGGGCGACCGGCGCCACCTCATGGTGCAGATCTGGTATCCGGCCGATCGGTCCACCAGCGGCGAAGTCGCGCCCTACATCCGCGATTCGCTGGAGTTCTCCAGCCTGGCTGATTTGCGACGGGTGTTCCGCGTGCGGACCAACTCGTACGACGGTGTGCCGGTCACAGCCACCGGCGGACCGTTTCCCGTGCTGGTCTACAATCACGGCGGCGGCTGGACCCGCTTCAGCGCCACGTTCACCGCCGAGATGCTGGCGAGCCACGGGTACGTGGTGGTGAGCGTGGATCACACCGGATTCAACAAGACCAGCCGCTTTCCCGACGGCTACGTCTTCCAACCCGACACGTTGGGTTTCCCCAAGGAAACCAAGAATCTGCGAACCGATGCGCTGGCGTTCTGGCGCCACCTGGACGAGAACGTGTTCCCGGTCTGGGTGGCCGACGCCCGCTTCGTCCTCGATCAGCTGGAAGGACTGAACCGCGCGCCGGGACGGTTCGCCGGGCGACTCGACCTGGATCGGATCGGGATGCTGGGATGGTCGATCGGCGGCGCCACGGCAGTGCAGGTCGCGAAGGACGATCCCCGGGTGAGAGCGGTGATCGACCACGACGGGCAGTTGTTCGGCGATGTGCGGGACCAGGGGATCTCGCGGCCGGTGATGCTGTTTCACAACGGGAGTGATCCGGCGGCGGAGGGGTCGGAGGAGACCAAGGCGGTCATGCGGGAGCTGGTGGCCATGACCCAGGTGTGGGACAGCACGTTCCTGTCGAAAACCACGGCACCCCGGTACGAGCTCACGCTGGCTCGGACCAATCACGCGCACTTCTCCGATCTGCTGCTGTTCTATCCGAGGGACACGACTCAGATGGCGCCGGAGCGGGCTCACGAGATCATCAACGCGTATACGCTGGCGTTCTTCGATCAGTACCTGAAGAACCGCCCGAGCGAGCTCTTGAACGGTAAATCGGAAAAATATGGTGAGGTGGAATTGAAGATCTGGCGTTAGCCGCTAGCCGTTCGCCGTTACGGGTAAATGAGAAATCGGGAGGGGGAGCAACACTCGGTACCCAGTACTGCCGGCTTAGTCCTTAGTCCTCAGCCCTGAGTGAAGTGCGCCGCGAGGGAATCGAACCCCCAACCTACAGATTAAGAGTCTGCTGCTCTACCAGTTGAGCTAGCGGCGCGAAGAGTCAGCCGGAAGGCGAACGGCGGGATAGCCCCAAGGGGAATCGAACCCCTGTTCCCACCTTGAAAGAGTGGTGTCCTAACCGTTAGACGATGGGGCCGCCTGAGTCGGCCTTTGCTTTTCCAGTAGCGCTAACGGGATTCGAACCCGTGTTCCAGCCTTGAGAGGGCTGTGTCCTAGGCCCCTAGACGATAGCGCCATCACTCAAGGACTTGGGACTAAGGACTTGGGACTTAGCAGTCCTGATCGGTTCAGCACCTAAGTCCTAAGTCCTTAGTCCTAAGTCCTAAGTACAGGCCCGGAGGGAATCGAACCCCCAACCCCCGGTTTTGGAGACCGGTGCTCTACCAATTGAGCTACGGACCTAAACTCCAGGGACCGAGGACCTGGTGCTGAGGACTCAGTGGCTCCGGGCACGCACCACTGGAATTAATCCTGAAGTCCCGCGTCCTCAGTCCTGCAGTTCAGGGTGGCTGACGGGAATCGAACCCGCAACCTCCGGAGCCACAGTCCGGCGCTCTAACCGATTGAGCTACAACCACCACGCCCCTGGGAACCGGACCAGTTCGGGGCCGGAAAACCTACCGTACCAGACAGGTTCCGGTCAACCCCTTTTCCGGGTTCGGTTTTTGCGTTGACTGTGCATCTACTCGCTGTTCCAGCCGAAAGTTACAGCCTTTTGCGAGCCCGTGGGGGGATGAGCCTAATGCTCCGGTTGCGTGTCCAATTCCCGGTTACTCGGTATGCAATTCCCGCCCTGGTTCTCGGCTCCGCCTGCACCTCCGATCCAGGCACCGGGCCCGGGCTGGTGGTCCTGGAAGCAGTGGCCGGCGAGGGCCAGTCAGGTTACGTCGGCGCCACGTTACCCAACCCCCTCGTGGTCCGCGCGGTCGACAACACCGGCGAGTCCGTACCCGGCGTCACGGTCACCTGGAGCGTCCTGAGCGGCGGTGGAACGGTCACCCCGCTCCAGGCGACCACTGATGCCAACGGTATGGCGGCCGCCAGTTACCGGCTGGGTGGCGAGCTGGGAGAGCAATCGGCGCGGGCCTACGCCGGGACTGCCGTTCCGGTGGTGTTCGACGTCAACGCCACGGTGGGGCCTCCCGCCAGTCTGACGCTGGTTTCGGGCGGCAATCAGAGCGCCAAGGTCAATACCACCCTGCCCTCGGACATCGTCATCCGGGTCAAGGACGCCTACAACCACCTGGTGGCTGGCGCCGAGGTGACCTTCGTGGTGAACACCGGCGGCGGAACCGTCACGCCCACCACCGCCATCAGCGACGCCAACGGCATCGTCCGCTGCGACTGGACCCTGGGACCCAACGTCGGCACCCAGACCATGACCGCGGTGATCTTCGCGGTGCAACCGATTACGATCCAGGCGACCGGTAATCCCTAGCAGCTGTCAGCGGTCAGCTATCAGCTATCAGCCATAGCCGTCAGCAGGGTAATTGGGGTCAGACTCCAATTACCGGCTCACCGCATCCTGCTGACTGAGGCTGGCTGTGCAAGTCCTCCCCGGTGTCGCATCTCCCGCCCGTCCAGACACTGGAGTTCCCGATGTTCAAGCAGTGGCTCGGCCTGGCGGCGCTGGGGCTGATGCTCCCGGGTTCTGCCCTGGCCCAGGGGTGGATCGAGCAGCCGGACCAGCGGGGCCGGCCGGTGCCGGCCGTTTCACCCGTCGTCCGGGTCGGCTCTTCGGTCCGGGTGAGGATCGACGGCCGAGTTGCCCGGTTCGAAGTGGAGGAGCGGTTCCGGAATACCGGCCGCGGGATTGCCGAGGGAACCTATCTCTACCCCCTGGCGGGGGAGGCCGTCTTTACCGACTTCTCGCTCTTTCAGGGCGACCAGGAGCTCAAAGGCGAAGTCATGAATGCCGACCAGGCCCGGACGATCTACGAGGAGATCGTCCGCAAGGTCCGGGATCCGGCCCTGCTTTCCCTGGCCGGCAACGGGCTGATCCGGGCCCAGGTCTTTCCGATCCAGCCGGGGGAAACCCGCACGGTCATTCTCCGCTACAACCAGCTGCTCTCGCGGGACGGTGACGTCTTCCGGCTGCGTTACGCACTGGGCACCCGGGGCGACGGGCCGGTCACGATCACGGTGACCGCGGCCCAGGCCAGCCGGTTCGGCGTCCCGTACTCGCCCACCCACGAGCTCGAATGGCGGACCGAGGGCGGCCGCCTGAACGTCCGCTCCGAATGCGAACCGCGGGGCGAGTTCGAGCTGCTGCTGCCGATCCGCGAAGGGCTGTTAGGCACGAGCGTGGCGACCCATGCTCCCGGCGGGAACGAGCGCTACGCCATGATCGTGCTCTCTCCCCCGGCGGTGCGGGCCGAGACGGTGGTGCCCCGGGACCTGACGCTGGTGGTGGACGTGTCGGGTTCGATGAGCGGCGGCAAGCTGGAGCAAGCCCGGACCGCGCTGACCCAGGCCCTCGGCGCCCTGAGACGGCAGGACCGGTTCCGCCTGATTGCCTTCTCCAACACGGTCACGGAATTCGCACCCGGCTATTCCGAGGCGTCACCCGCGGCGTTGGGCCGGGCCCGCGAGTTCGTGGACCAGCTGGAGGCCCGCGGCGGCACCAACATCGAGGGAGCGCTGGAGCGGGCCTTCGGCGTGGGAGCATCCCCCGGCGACCGCCTGGGGATCGTGCTCTTCCTGACCGACGGCCTGCCGTCAGTCGGCCAGCAATCGCCCGAGCGGCTGGCCGCGGAGGCAGCAGCCCATCGGAAGAACCTGCGGGTCTTTCCGGTGGGCGTGGGTCACGACGTGAACACCTACCTGCTCGACCGGCTGGCGACCGAGGGACGCGGACGGGTCGAGTACGTGGCCCCGGAAGCGAGCGTCGAGCACGCCCTCGGCTCGGTGTTCCGCCGGCTGGACGCGCCCGCGCTCACCGATCTCCGGATCGTGCGCTCACCGGTGCGGCTGACCGAGGCGGTGCCCGCCGATCTGCCGGACATCTTCCACGGCGAGGAGCTGGTCATCTTCAGCCGGTACAGCGGCAGCGGATCGGGTGACCTGGTCATCGAAGGAAACGCGGGCGGTCGCCGCCAGCGCTTCAGTGCCCGGGTGGAGTTCGCGTCGCATGAGACCGCTAACGGGTACATTGCGCCGCTGTGGGCCTCCCGGCGGATCGGCGAGCTGACCCGCCAGGTCCGGCTCGAGGGATCGTCACCGGAACTGATGAAGGAGATTCGCGAGCTGGCCCTGCGGCACGGGATCATCACCGAATACACCTCGTACCTGGTGCTCGAGCAGCAGGAGATCGTCGGGCGAGATTCCGGGGGCCGGCTCCGCCGCAGAGACGCCATGGCACCGGCGCCCGCGGCCCA
>DASTEX010000272.1:0-4579 GCA_035709185.1 Gemmatimonadales bacterium | reverse complement strand
TCGGCAACATCGTTCTCCACCTGCTCTGGCAGGGCGCGGTTGCCGGCCTCGCTACCGCGATCGCCTTCCGAGCCACCGGGCCAGCCGCATCCCGCGTGCGCTACAATCTCGCGCTGATCGCCCTGGTGCTGATCGTGATGGCGCCGCTCGCCACCATGTCCCGCCAGGCCGGGTTGCTGGCCGACTGGGGCCTTGTTGCATCGGCTTCGCCTCCTGGCACGGCAGAACCGACGCCTTTCGTCACTGTTGCCGATCACGTGCGGGGAGAAACCACAGCCCATTCCACCCATCCGGCTGGCTCGGTCGGGAGCTCTGCCTGGCACCCCGTCGGCCCACGGAGTCGGTCATTGTCTGGCGACCTACTCGGATGGCTCGGGACAATCTGGCTCGCTGGAGTTGGGGTGTTCCTTGTTCGGCTGGCCCGCGGGATCGTCGCGGTGTACCGCATCCGAGCCCAGGCTCGGCCCGCTGCGGCTTCGTTGAACGGATTGACACAGCAGCTCGACCTACTGATGGGTGGCCGAGGCGGCACGACGGTGCTGCTGTCCGATGGCTCGGACATGCCGTTCGCGGTTGGCATCCGCCGTCCTGCCGTCTTCCTGCCGGGGAGACTCGTCAGCCAGCTGTCTTCTGAACAGATCCGTGCGGTACTGGCACACGAGCTGGCCCATGTGCGCCGGCGTGACTACGCCGTGAACCTGGGGCAGCGCGTCATCGAAGCGCTGCTCTGGTTTCACCCGGCGGTGCATTGGCTGTCGAAGGTGGCGCGCGAGGAGCGCGAGCACTGCTGCGATGAGCTGGCCGCCGACGTCGTGGGGGATCGACGGGCAGTTGCGGGGGCGTTGCTCGCATTGGAGGAGGCCCGCGGTGGACTCCACGCCCTGCTTCCGGCGGCTGCCGGCGGCACCCTCCTGACCCGAGTGGAGCGGCTGCTGGCTGTGGGTCCTGCTGGAGGGTTTCGGTGGGCGCCATTAGCGGCCATCGCGCTCCTTACCGGTGGCGGCACAATGGTGCTTGGGACGCCAGCCAGAGCGCCGGCGACCGTGACAAGAGAAATGGGGCCAGAGGCTAAGCGACTGCCGACATCTCCGGCGTCAAGAGCGCCGGAAGCCGAGGCGCGTGTGGTGTGGACGGGAGAGCTGCGCTCGGGAGAAAGGCTCCGGGTGCGAAACATCGTGGGGTCGATCCGGGTCACCCGAACAGCGGGGTCAATCGGCATCGTGCGCGCGCGCCTCATCGGAGCGCGGCTCCCGGACCTTTCGTTCGAGGCGATGCGGGGAATGGGTGGCGTGACCGTCTGCACGCTGCGTGCTGCGCACGGCCGTTGTGACGTGGAGGGGTATGACTGGTTTGGCCCGCCGGCTGAGATGCGGCGCGCCCGGATCGATCTGACCGTCGAACTACCGCCGGGAGTGGGCGTGACGGCAGCGACCTTCGAGGGCGATCTCGAGCTCCACGAAGTCGACTCGGACACCGAAGCCCGTACCGGTTCAGGCGCAATAGCCGCGCGCATTGTGGAGTCGCCGGACCGTCGATCGGATCGCACGTTTGACCTTCATACCGGCGCCGGCACGGTACGGGTGGCGCTTCCTTCCGGGTTCGGCGGCGAGCTGGAGGCCCGGCTGTCCGACGGACGGGTCTTGGCTGAGGCCCCGCTGAGCCTGCCCGCCGCCGATTCACCTCGGGTCCGGGCTTCACTCGGGCCGGGTGGCAACCGGCTGCGGGTCTCATCCGGCGGTGGCAATCTCCTGCTCAGCCGGGGTACCGCGCAGCAGTGAGCAGCGAGCGGGGCCACCGGCTCACCACTCACTGCTCACTCCTTACTCCCGTTTTCGCTGACTCCGCTGCCTGCGTACGGCTTACTGCCAACCGCTCACTTGTTAAGGCAGTTCTCCGCCCCTGCCTGCTGGGCCAGACTCCGTGCCGGTCCGCTCACCACCGTCGCCACGTCCTGTGCGGCCGAATGCTGCAACGCCTGCAGGGATCCGATCGTCACCTTCCACGAGGGATGGCAGTCGATGGCGCTGTTGCTGGTCAGGTTCACCGGACCCGAGCCGTTGGCATTCATGACGTACACCTCCGGGTTGCCGGCCCGGTCACTCCGGAACGCGATCTTGAGCCCGTCCGGCGACCACGCCGGATAGGAATCGAGCTCCGCGTGGTTGGTCAGACGGGTCACCCCGGTGCCGTTGGCGTTCATGACGTAGATCTCGTAGTTGCCGTCCCGGGTACTGGTGAACGCGATCTTGCTGCCGTCGGGTGACCACGCGGCACGCCCATCGAATGTGGCCGAGTGATTGGTGAGATTCACCTGGTTGCTGCCGTTGGCATTCATCACGAAGACGTCCACGCCCTTGCCGGCATCCCGGTCGCTGTTGAAGGTGATCCGGGTCCCGTCGGGCGACCAGTCGGGATGGGTGTCGTCCGCGATGCTGTAGGTCAACGGCGTCACGCCGCTACCGTCGGCATTCATCACGAAGATGTCGAAATCGCCCAGCCGATTGCTGGCGAACGCGATCTTGCTGCCGTTGGGCGACCAGGTCGGAGCCTCTTCGTCGTCGCCATGGTTGGTGAGCCGGACCGGATTGGAGCCGTCCGCGTTCATGACGTGGATCTCCGGGTTCCCGGCCCGGGTGCTCACAAAGACGATCTTGGAGCCGTCCGGCGACCATTCCGGCTCGAAATCCATCGCGGGGTGATTGCTCAGGTTCACTGGATTCGAACCGTCGGCATTCATCACGAAGATTTCCCAGTTGCCGGTCCGCTTGGTCTCGAACACGATCTTCCCGTTCACCGGCAGCGGCAGGGACTGACAGGTGACGGCGAACGTGACCTGCGTGGTCGATCCGCTCGCGACGTTAACCGTCTTGGGGTTGCCGCCGGTGACGCTGCAGTTGGGCGCCAGGCTTCCCAGCAGCACACTCACCGGACCGGCAGCGCCGACCGGGATGGTCTTGTTGCCGTTGAGACTCACGGTTCCGGCCGGGCCACCGTCGATCGAGATGGTGTAGCCATCCGAATCGACCGCGGGGCCGCTGGTGGTGGTCACGACCTTGACCGAAGTTGAGGCCGGTCCCGGACCGGTCGGCGGCGCGTCACCGTCCTCGCTTCCGCAGCCCAGGACGAAGGCGGATGCGAGCAGGTAGACGGTGCGCGGACGGGCAATGAGGTGGAGAGCTCGGGCGGTACGACGGTAAAGCGACATGGATCCCCCTGTGCACGGCGGACGCTTGGTCGGGTTCCTCGCGGCGCCGCCTCGGTGGCCGCGAAGAGCTCGGCGATCCCACGTCGCCGGCGGAGGCAAGACTAGTCCCCGTCGGTCACTGCCCGGTCATCCGGGAATCAACAGCGGAATGCGTTGTAACTGAATGAGATACCTACGGAGGGTGCCGGGTGCCGGGTGCCGGGTACCGGGTGCGGTACTTGGTACGGGGTACAGGGTACTGGGTGCTCGGCAGTAGTGGCCGGGTAGTGGCTACCTCCGACTGCAGAACTCTCAGCCAGCACTCAGTACCCAGCACGCAGAACGGCACGTGGTACTGGGTACTGGGTACTCGGCACTTGAGTATTCAGTAGACCACCCGTCGTACCGCAAACACCCGCAGCAGCCTCCGGATGGCCGCATGCAGGAGCCCGTACACCAGGATGGCAAACAGCACCGGCAGGGCCAGGGTAAACCCGGCGCCGGCCGTCAGGTTCGGCAGCAGGCCGCTGAACGGGGCGTACAGCGGGTCCGAGGCCCCGTAGACCCATTGCGCGAACGGCGCGTCGGTTCGTGCCCCAAGCAGGGTCAGGACGAACCGGAGTCCCAGCAGCGCGTAGATAACGAAAAAGACGAAGTCCACTGCCAGGGCGATCCGCCCGGTCACGCTGGCTCGGGTGGCCTCGCGATCCGCCGCCTCCACCTCCCTCAGGGTCCGTTCGCGCAGCTCCTCCCGAACGGGATCGGTCGTTTCCACCACGACCGGCTCGGTCCGCACCGTGCGGATGACCTCGGGCTCGTGCTCGTGAACCACTCGGCGCACCTCGGGATCGGGACCGGTTTCCACCCGGCGCACGGCCGGATCATACTCGTACTCCACTCGGGTTTCCCGATGAGTGACTTTCCGTTCCGCCATGATGCTCACTCCCTTGTGGTGTCCCACATGGGGAGATCGACTCCGCCGCAATGGCTTTGCACATGTGGCCCGGAGGTAAGTCACTGCGTCTCCCCAGTAATGGAACCCGGAGTGATGCGGTTTGGACACTGGAGTCAGGGGTCGTTTTCCGGGAATCCGAAGTCGGGTGAGCATCACCGGCCTGTCCGAATCGGCCCTCCGCTGGTGCGATGGCCGGATCAGGGATGTTGCGCCCCCGAGCAGACCGGGGGAGACCAGCCCCACACAGTGCACCGAGCCACGCGGCGAGTGCATTTCCGGCTCATGATCGAGCGCGCATGCGGATAGCCCTGGCCTCGGATCATGCCGGCTACCGCCACAAGCGGATGCTCCACCAGTGGCTGGCCACGGACGGACACGTGATCGTGGACTTCGGCACCGACTCGGAGCAGCCGGTCGATTATCCCGACTTCGTTCATCCG
>DASTEX010000271.1:0-11704 GCA_035709185.1 Gemmatimonadales bacterium | reverse complement strand
TTCTCGAGGCCATGGAGCGGGGAGAATTCTACGCTTCGACCGGGGTGGAGCTGAGCGACTACCAGGTCAGCGATTCTACCATCACGATTTCCATCAAAGAAGACGGGTGGAGCAAGTACCGGGTGCAGTTCATCGGCCGGGGCGGGCGCATTCTGAGCGAAGTCGTCACCAACCCGGCGGTCTATCGTCGGCGCGGCAACGAGGGATATGTTCGCGCCCGCGTACTCGACTCCAACGGCAAGCTGGCGTGGACCCAGCCCGTGAGCCAGGACTGAGGACGGATGCCGTTTCATCTCTCCGTTCCGGCCATCGTAGCCATGGTGGCCTTCGCGGGCGTATCGATCTTCATCGGATCGTTCATGGCCGGCGCCGGTGGCTGGCGGGCGGCAGCCGGGCGCTTCCCGGCCAGGAATCCGGCACCTCCCGCGACCGCCCGCTTCCGCTTCGTCAGCCTCCGCATGTCCGGTGGTGTCCTTGGCACCGCGGCGTATCAGAATGTCGTCATTCTGGAGCTGAGCGACCGCGGCATCGGGCTCTCGCTCCTGGCGCCGTTCCGGCTCTTCCATCCGCCGATGCTGATCCCGTGGAACGCGATCGAATCGTGCGAGCAGCACTTCACGCCCTGGGGCGACGCGGCCCGGGTCACGCTTCACGGCGGGGGCGGATTCTCGGTGGCCGGAGCGGCCGCGAAGGCGCTGCTCGAGAGACGGCCTGGCGGGGCGATGGACTGACCGGCAGACAAGGCCCGTCAGCGCCGGGTCGGCCGAATTCCGAGCGAAGTGATCACTATCCCGCCGGTCTATCGCCGGCGCGGCAACGAGGGATATGTTCGCGCCTGAATGCCGCCATTACCGATCGTCCTGATCCTCCTCGCCGGCTGTCCCGGCGGCCGACCCCGGTCCCCGCTCATCGGCCGGACCGGCGAGGGCCTCAAACCCGCGCCGTAGGATGCGAACCTTTACTGCAATCGTCACGCTACAGCTCATCGGCAGCCCCGGGGCTGCCCAGGAGACGAAAACGCCGGTCGCCGCCGAGCACGTGGTACGCTGGTCTGACGCGGCCCTGGTGCTCGGTGGAGTGGGCCTGCTCATGCTGGCGGACGAGGAAGTCCGGCGGTTCAGCCAGCGGAACCGGAGTCCGACCGGCGACGATATCGCCGGGATCTTCCGCACCGGTGGGGAGGCCCCGATCTATGCCGGCATCAGCCTCGGCGTTCTGGGGGTCGGATTGGTCACCGGCAAGGAGGGGGTCCGGCGGGCCGGGATTCGCCTGGTAACGGCGGTCGTGCTCTCCGCCGCTGAGATGTCGCTGATGAAGCGACTGGTCGGCCGCTCGCGCCCCAACGAAAACGTAGGCGCCTTCACCTTTCACCCGTTCACCTCACTCAATGATTCGGCCGGAATCGAATTGCGAGGCGCGATGCCCTCCGGCCATGTCACCGCCGCCTTTGCGGTGGCGACGTCGCTGGCCGATGACATCGGGAAGACCGGTGTCAGCATATTGCTCTACACGCTGGCGACCGGTACTGCCTTCTCCCGCATCAACGACGACCGCCACTGGCTGAGCGACACCGCCATGGGAGTGGCTCTGGGCGTCTTCACGGCCAAAGTCGTCAACGGCCGCTGGCGCATCTGGGGCCTTCGCCCACCGGATCTTCTGGTTTCCCGCGACGGCCGGGCCGCCATCGGCTGGCAGACCAGCTTCTGACCGAAGCGCCCCGGACCCGGGGCTCGTCCTAAGACCGAATTCACATTTCGTTCAGTCTTTATTCGCGCCGCCCAGGCGACCATTCAACCTGGGAAGGAGTCGAGACCTGGCGCGGATCGGTGGAGGAATCGAGACCCCTCTCGTCGCGTTGGCAACGCCGGCGGCCGACGGGAAGCCGGTTACCGCCGTGCTGCTGGCCAGCGGGCTGACCAAGGTCTATCCCATGGGCGACCTGCAGGTCCAGGCCCTCCGGGGGATCGACCTCACCCTCCACCAGGGTGAGCTGATCGTATTGCTGGGGCCATCGGGCAGCGGCAAATCCACCCTGCTCAACATCCTCGGCGGACTGGACAGGCCCACGGCGGGACAGGTCTTCTACCGTGGCTGGGAGCTGACCCGGGCGAGCGAAGCCGAGCTCACGCGATACCGCCGGAACCATGTCGGATTCGTCTTCCAGTTCTACAACCTGATCCCGAGCCTCACCGCCCGGGAGAACGTGGCCCTGGTCACCGACATCGTGGACCATCCGTTCGAGCCGGAGGAAGTGCTCGATCTGGTGGGCCTGGCCGACCGGATGGACCACTTCCCGGCCCAGCTCTCGGGCGGCGAGCAGCAGCGGGTGGCGATCGCGCGGGCGGTAGCCAAACGGCCCGACGTGCTGCTCTGCGACGAGCCGACCGGCGCGCTCGACTGCTTTACCGGCAAGATGGTGCTGGCCGCGATCGAGAAGGTCAACCGGACGTTAGGCACCACCACGGCGGTCATCACCCATAACGTGCCCATCGCCGGCATGGCCGACCGGGTGATCACCCTGGGCGACGGGCACATCGTGCGCGAACTGCGCAACCGGTCGCGGGTCCGGATCGAGGACCTGCAATGGTGAAGGCCCTCGACCGGAAACTGCTCCGCGATCTGCGGCATCTCTGGGGCCAGGTGCTCACCATCGCCCTGGTGGTGGCCTGCGGCATCGCGTCCTACGTGACCATGCAGACCACCTGGGTCTCGCTCGAGATCAGCACCGGGACCTACTACGACCGCTACCGCTTCCCCGACGTCTTCGCTCACCTCGAGCGGGCGCCCGACGCGGTGCGGCCCCGGCTGGAGCAGATCCCCGGCGTGGCCGAGGTGTACACCCGGATCGTGCAGGGCGTCACGCTGCCGATGCGCTACCGGGTCCAGCCGCCGATCGCCGAGGTGGTGTCCCTGCCCGATGGGGGCCAGCCCCCGCTCGACCGCCTGCTGCTCTCGACCGGTCGGATGCCCCGGGCGGGACGGGCCGACGAAGCAGTGTTGCTGGAGAAGTTTGCCGAGACCTTCGTCCTGGCGCCGGGCGACACCATCCCCGTGGTGATCAACGGCGAGCTCCGCCGGGTCCTGGTGGTGGGTCTCGCCACTTCGCCGGCCTACATCTATCCGGTCCCCCGGGGCGGGACCGCCGGAGTGGACGATACCCGCTTCGCCGTCCTCTGGATGGACCACTCGGCCATCGCTCCGGTCTTTCAGCTCGAGGGCGCCTTCAACGATGCGCTGATCAAGCTGCAGCCGGGCGCGTCGGAGGCCGCGGTGCTCCGGGAGGTGGACCGGATCCTCGACCCCTGGGGCGGATATCCCGCCGTGGGCCGGGCGCGGCACCCTTCGCACGACATCCTCGACGACGAGATGGAACAGCTCCGCACCTGGGCCACGGTGGTGCCGCTCATCTTCCTCGGCATCAGCGCCTTCCTGGTGAACGTGGTGCTGTCCCGCCTGGTCTCGCTTCAGCGCCCCGAGATTGCTTCGCTCAAGGCGCTGGGATACCGGAACCGGGAGATCGGCCTCCACTACCTCAAGCTGGTCACGGTGGTTGTGCTGCTGGGCGCCGTCATCGGCATCGGCGTCGGCGCGTGGCTCGGGTCGCTCTTGACCGGGCTCTACGCCAGCATCTTCCGTCTCCCGTTCTCGGGCTACGCCCTGGGATGGAAGATCCCCCTGGTCGCGGCCGCGCTCAGCTTCCTCTCGGCGGTCGTGGGGGCAGTCGGCTCCGTGCGGGGCGTGGTCCTGCTGCCTCCGGCAGAAGCGATGCGGCCCCCGGCCCCACCGGTCTACCGGCCGCTGCTGGCGGAACGGCTGGGAATTCCCGAGCTGGTGTCGCCGGCGGGCCGGATGGTGGCCCGGGAACTGGAGCGCCGCCCGATCCGGACCCTGCTCTCGGTCCTGGCCCTCGGCACCGGTATGGCCACGCTCATCGTGGGCCGGTTCGCCGGCGATGCGTTCGACTATCTGATCGAGCAGGAGTTCGCCCAGGTGATGCGGGAAGATCTTACCGTGGCGTTCTACGATCCGGTGGATTACGGCACCGTGTACGAGCTCTCCCGGCTTCCCGGCGTGTTGCGGGCCGAGGGCATTCGAGTGGCGCCGGTGCGGGTGGAGGCGGGTCACCGGTATCGCGAAGTGCCGGTCTATGGCCTGGCGGACGGTGCCGAGCTCCGGCAGGTGGTGAGCCGGGCCACCGGGAACGCGGTGCCGCTCCCGGCCGACGGGATGCTCATCACCCGGACCCTGGGCGAGATCCTCGACGTTGCTCCCGGCCAGGCGGCCACCTTCCGGAGCCTGGAAGGCGAACGCCGCAGGTACCGGGTCCCGGTGGCCGGCACGGTGGACGAACTGATGGGCCTGCAGGGCTACATGCGGCTGCCCGAGTTGAACCGGCTCCTGCGTGAGCCGCCCACGATTTCCGCGGCGCTGCTCCGGGTGGAAGCGCTCCGGGAGCACGACATCATAACGCGGCTGCACCAGCGCCCCGGCGTGGCGTCGGTCACCCGGAGCGCGGCGGTAGTGGAATCGCTGCGGGAGCAGAGCGGCGAATCCATGGATGTCGTGACGCTGGTGCTCACCATCTTCGCCATCACCATCGCCACCGGCACCGTGTACAACAATGCCCGGGTCGCGCTCTCCTTGCGGGGCCGCGATTTCGCCAGCCTCAGGGTCCTGGGCTTCACCCGGGGCGAGATCTCCCGCACCCTGCTGAGCGAGCTGGGCGCCCAGGTGGTCCTGGCCATTCCGGCGGGATTCCTGTTAGGCACCTGGCTCACCCACCGGGTGATCGGCATGATCCACCCCGAGCGCTACCGGTTCCCGGCCATCATTACGCCCGCCACCTACGCCTTCGCCGCCGTGGTGGTGGTCCTGGCCGCGGCGGCCAGCGGGCTCATCGTGCGGCGCCGGCTCGACCGGCTCGACCTGATCGGCGTGCTCAAGACCAGGGAGTAGGAAGGAAGGCAACGTGATCAGCACCAGCGAGAGCACCATCACCCAGCCGCCCCCCCGGCCGGCCGCGCCCGAGGCACCCGCGCCGGCCCCTCCCGCCCGCCGGCGGAAGGCGGCGCGCCAGCGGGTCCGGTATCTCAAGTGGGCCGTCGGAGCGCTGGCAGGCGCCGCCGCCCTGATCTGGCTGATCCGCGCCTGGACGCCGGACCCGGTCGCGGTCGACCTGGCGACGGTCGATCGCGGCCCGCTTACCGTCACGGTGGACGAAGACGGGCGCACCCGGGTGAGGGACCGGTTCGTCGTCTCCGCGCCGATCGCGGGCACGCTGATCCGTCCCGAGCTGCGGGTGGGCGATTCGGTCCGGCAGGGGCAGGTGATCGCCCGGATGGCCCCGGTGGCGTCGCAGCTGCTCGATCCCCGTTCGCGGCTCGAAGCCGAGGCCCGGGTGACGGCCACCGAGGCCGCGGTGCAGCGCGCCATCGCCGCCGTATCCCAGGCCCGGGACGCGCGCGACTTTGCCCGGCGCGAAGCCGAGCGGCAGCATTCGCTCTACCAGGCGGGGGCGACGTCGCAGCGGGATTGGGAGCAGGCCGACCTGCTGGCCCGGGCGCGGGAATCGGACCTCGCCAGCGCCCGGCAGGCGCAGCGCATGACCGAAGCCGAGCGGCGGCAGGCCCGCGCCGCGCTGCTCCAGTACCAGTCGTCCGCGAGCGCGAGTGTCAATCGCTTCGAGGTGCCAGCCCCCACCAGCGGCCGCATCCTGCGACTGGAGACCGAGAGCGAAAGCGTCCTGCCGGCCGGAACGCCCCTGTTCGAGATCGGCAACCCCGCCCTGCTGGAAATCGTGATCGATGTTCTGAGTGCCGACGCGGTGAACATCACGCCCGGCGCGCGGGTGCGGATCGAGCAGTGGGGCCGCGACTCGGCGCTGCAGGCACACGTACGGCGGGTGGAGCCCTCGGCGTTTACCCGGCTGTCCGCGTTAGGCGTCGAGGAGCAGCGAGTGAACGTGCTGATCGACCTGGACGACCCCCCGGCGGTCTGGTCCACCCTGGGCGACGGCTTCCGGGTCGAGGCCCGGATCGAGGTGTGGCACACGGACGACGTGGTCCGGGTGCCCGGCGGGGCCGTCTTCCGCCACGGCGACGGCTGGGCGGTGTACGCCGTGCGCGACGGCGTCGCTCGCTTGACGCCAATCGAGATCGGCCAGCGCACCGGCACCCTGACCCAGGTAATCAGCGGGCTCGAGCCGGGCGACACGGTGGTTGCCTATCCGGGCGACACCGTGGAAGACGGGAGGCGAGTCGTTAGTCGCTAGTCGATGGTTTGTGGTAATTGGGGTCAGACTCCAATTACAACACCACTTCGGATTGAGCCGCGGCCAGAGGTAATTGAAGTCTGACCCCAATTACCACTAACGCCCCGGGCCGGCGCGTACCAGCGCGGGCGGGCGCCGATGCCGCGTCGCCTGTTCATACGCGTAGGCCAGCCGGATCAGGCGGCTCTCATCCCACGGCCGTCCGAAGAACTGCAGCCCTGAGGGCAGCGTCCCGTTCCGGAGCCAGCCCATCGGCACCGTCAGCGCCGGAAAGCCGGTCGCGGGCGAGAACAGCTGATTGTTGTCGCCGTGGGGCGTGTTGAGATCCCCAATCAGCCGCGGCGGGTTGCTCCAGGTGGGATAGACCAGCGCGTCCAGTCGATGCCGTTCCATCAGCTCGAGTACGCCGGCCCGGAGCCGGGCCCGGAACTCCTCGCGGCTCCGGCAGCCGGCCGACGTGTCCGAAACGGCTCCGGCCCGCTGCGCCGCCTGGAGCCGGCTCAGGATCGAAGGGTGAAACTGGTTGGACTCGATCAGCTGGTCGAGCGACTTCACCGGCACCCGGTCGCCCTGCCGGGCGAGCCAGGCCTCGAGGTCCCGCTTGAACGGGGCACAGCTGCCGGTCTGAGCCCGTCGCCACGCCGCGAGGCTGTCGACCATCATCGAGTCCAGCACCGTCGCGCCGGCCTTTCGCAGCTCGGCCAGGGCCTGCCCGAACACCGTTATGACTTCCGGATCGGTGGTGGCCGTCAGGTATGCCTGGGTCAGCACTCCGATCCGGGTACCCCGGAGCCCGTTCCGTTCGAGCGCAGCGGAATACCGGGGAATCGGGCGTCCCTGGCTGCTCGCGGTAACCGGATCGCCGGGATCCTCCCCCACGATGACCTGGAACACCCGCACCGCGTCCTCCACCGTTCGGGCGATCGGCCCGGCAATGTCGAAGGCCAGGTTGAGCGGGACGATGCCGCCGCGGCTGGTCAGTCCCATGGTGGAGCGGATTCCCACCAGGGCCTGGTGGGCCGAAGGGCCGCGGATGCTGTTGCCGGTATCGGTGCCGAGCCCCACCATGCCGAAGCTGGCGGCGACCGCCGCTGCGGTCCCGCCGCTCGATCCCGCCGTGACCCGATCGATCGAGTAGGGATTGCGGGTGTAGCCGGGCAAGATCGAGCTCACGGTCTCGTACGGGCTGAAGGCGAGCTCGGCCATGTTCGCCTTCGCCAGCACGACAGCACCGGCCTCCTTCACCCGCTGCACCTGGAAGGCATCCGACTGGGACCTGAATCCCTGGAGCGCGAGCGACCCCGCCGTGGTCGGCAGCTCCACCGTCTCCATGTTTTCCTTCACGATCACCGTGACGCAGTGCAGCGGACCGGTGAGTCCCTCCCGGGCGAAGCGTCGGTCGAGCGAATCGGCGACCCCGCGCGCCTCGGGATTGATCGAGACGATCGCATTGATCGCCGGCCCCTGCTTGTCGTACGCCTCGATCCGGGCCAGGTACTGATCGACCACCGCCCGGCAGGTCACGGCACGGCTCTGAAGCGCCTGGTGCAGCTGGGCGATGGTGGCTTCCTCGATCCCGAACTGCTGACTGGAGAGGGGCGACGACACGACCAGAACAGCCGCAGCAGGCAGCCAGGGAGTCCGCACGGTTTCCTCCGGGTTTACCTCGAACATAGGCGGCGGGCGGTCTGACTCGAAACCGCCCTGCCGGGGGCAACCAGGCCACAGGTGTTGCCTGGCATGTCCGAAACGTCAACACGAGTAATGGGCCTTTTCAGGCGACTCATCGACGTCATTGTGCTCGGCTCCGACCACCCGGTCAGACGCCTGATCGGCTACTACCTGATCCTGGGCCTGATCGTGGTCGCATTGGCCTACTTCTTCCCCACGGTTGACCGGATCCTCGGCGGCGCGGAGCCCCAGACCCTGGTCCGGCTGCCCCAGGTGCTCGAGGACGGGCTCGGCGCAGCCGCCAGTGGCGCCGTGGAACCGGGAGACGTCCCGCCCAGGCTCGAGCTGGCGCTCACCACGCTCATCATCGTGCTCGGCACGCTCGCGCTGGTGCTGCCGGTATCCTGGGTCTACATGTCGGCCCGGGCGGTGAAGGGCCATAACCAGATGGTGGCGCAGACGCTGATCTTCCTGCCGCTGGTGGTCGCCGGCATCGTGCTGGTGGTGCAGAACAGCCTGGCGCTCGCCTTCAGCCTCGCCGGGGTCGTGGCCGCGGTTCGGTTCCGGACCAGCTTCCGGGACGTGCGCGATGTCGTATTCATCTTCCTGGTGATCGCGGTGGGCTTTGCTGCCGGCGTACAGAGCTTCGTGGTCGCGGCCGTGATCAGCATTTCGTTCAACTTCGTGATGATACTCACCTGGCGGTATGACTTCGGCCGCAACGCGCTGGAGCCGTCGGCCGCCACGAAGTGGGGCGAACCGCTGCGACAGCTGACCGAGCCCGGCGGTACCTCCGTGCCCGATCGCGACCTGGTCATGGCGCTCGATCCGGAAGAGGCCACTGCGCTCGCCGAGCGGTTCGAGCGGGTCCGCCGGATCCTGGGAGCGGACGGCAAGAAACCGCGGGTCAATGCGATCCTCACGGTTACCACCAATCAGCTGAGCGAAGCCCAGCGCCGGATCGGTCCGGTCCTCGAGGAGGTCGCGGGACGCTGGCAGCTGGACGAGGTCATCACCAACCAGGATAAGCCCTCGCAGCTGTATTACCTCGTGCGGCTCCGCAAGAAGACCAGCCGGGACGATCTGCTCACGGCGGTCCGGGCCCGGGCCGGCGAGTTCATCAAGACCGCCGACGTCGAGCTGGCCGACGCTAGAGTAAAGGAAGAAGAGAAGGAGCAGTCGAAGGAATGACGGGCGGTTCCGTTCGCGCCGGGTTCCTTCTCTGGTGTGCGGCCGCCGCGGGATGCCGGGCCGAGCCGAGCGCGGATCCGGGCGCACGCGACAGCGCGACGCTGGCCGAGCGGGAGTCCCGGCTCTCGACCGTGCTGGCCCGCAGCGATACCGTCACCGACGGCCCGGTGGCGAGATGGGTGCTCCCTCCCGCCCTCTCCGAGATCTCCGGACTGACCCTGACCCGGGACCAGCGGCTGCTGGCCCACGGCGACGAATCGGGCCGCGTCTTCGAGGTGGATTACCGCCGGGGACAGCTGGTGAAGTCGTTCCTGGTGGGCACCCAGCTGGTTCGCGACGATCTCGAGGCCATCACCGCATCAGACGACCGGTTGTTCCTGCTCGCGAGCAGCGGGCGAATCTACGAATTCGCGGAAGGGGCCAACGGGGCACGGGTGCCGTTCAAGGTGCACGACACGCAGTTGGAGGCGGATTGCGAGTTCGAAGGGCTCGCGTTCGATCCGAAGGTCAACGCGCTGGTGCTGGCGTGCAAGAACGTTCTCGTGAAGGGCCTGAAGGACTTCGTGGTGCTCTACCGGTACACCCTGGCGGGAGACAGCTCCCAGACCACCCAGATCAGGATCCCCTTCTCTGACGCCGTGGGCACCAACGGTTGGAAACGGTTCAGTCCCTCCGACCTCACCATCGATCCGGCCAGCGGCGATTACCTGATCCTTGCGGCCCAGGAGAAGGGCCTGCTGCGGGTCACGCCCGGCGGTCAGGTGGTGTGGTCGCGTCCGCTGCCGCCCGGGCACGAGATGGCCGAAGGCATCGCGATCACGCGGGACGGTCTGCTGATCGTCAGCGACGAGTCCACCTCGAAGAAGACGCCGGGCGCGATCACGCTCTATCGCTGGCCTTAGGCGGGCAGGCGGACAGTCGGGCGGGCGCGAGCACGATATTTCAATCGCTGGATCACTCGATCGCGATATGAGCTGATGGACCTGACGGAAGCGGTGGAATTGCTGCGCCCGCTGGTGGAGCCGGGTGCCCGGTCATGGGCGGATATCGGCGCCGGCGAAGGCGGGTTCACCCGGGCCCTGGCCTTGCTGTTAGGCGCGGGCGGAACGGTGTACGCCGTCGACCCGGATCACCGGGCGGTGAAGATCCTCCAGTCACTGGCCGTGAGCCCCGGGGGAGGCCTGGTCGTCGCGGTCCAGGGCGACCTGACCGGCCCGCTGGACCTGCCGGTCCTCGATGGCGCCCTGCTCGCGAACAGCCTGCATTACGTGCCGGATGATCAGCAGGCATCGAGCCTGGCCCGAGTGGCCGGTCTGCTCAAGCCCGGCGGCCGCCTCGTCGTGGCGGAGTATGATGGGCGTCCCGCCAATCCCTGGGTGCCCTACCCGGTTCCATTCGTCCGTCTTCGCCAGATCGCACGTGATGCCGGATTGAGCGAGCCGGCCATGGCGTCACACCGCCCCTCCGCCTACGGCGGGATTCTCTACCTGGCAGTGATGCAGCGGGCGTGAAGGGGAAAGTCCCCGGTCCCTGGCATGCCCGTTGCAAAATTCGCCGATATCATCCTGACCGGACCAGTACTGTGATCCAGCGATTCGCCCTTGCCGCCGCGCTTCTGCTGGCAGTTCCGTTACATGCCCAGGAGCGTGCCACCACCGCGAACGGCCGGGCCGTCCTGCTCTATCCCGACGGCAAGTGGAAGTATGCGCCCGCTTTAGTGGAGTCCGACAAGCACAAGGGTGCCGACGCCGTGGAGCGAAACCGGCCCGCTTCGACCACCGAGAAGCTCGATCTGGCCAAGGGCAAGCTGGCGCTCTATTACGACCCCGGGAAATGGAAGCCGGTGCCGCGAAATGAGCCCGGCCGCATGTCACTGTTGCATAATGAAGGAGACGGGTACAGCCTGATCCTCGCCGAACGGCTCGAGGTGAGCCTCGACGCACTCCGGAACATCGCGCTCCAGAACGCGTTGAACGCCGCGCCCGATGCCCGGATCACCAGTGAGCGGCGTCTGAAGGTGAACGGAGTGGAGGTGATGGAGCTCCAGATCCGCGGCACCATTCAGTCGATTCCCTTCGTCTATCTCGGCTACTACTACAGCGGCAAGGAAGGCTCGATCCAGCTCCTGACCTATACCGCGTCGAACCTGTTCGACGAGTATCGCGACGATTTCCAGGAACTGCTCGACGGATTCGTGGTGGCCTCCGGGAATTGACCCGCCAGCGAACTCTGTCAATCACCGGCGGTTGTCGGACGGCGCAGGGCCGATCCGGCAATCGCCCTTGCTTTCTTATTGCCGGCCGGGACTACCGTCGCCCTTCCGGGGCAGCGGCCACCCGAAGACACCTTCGCCCCTGGTTACCACCGCGCAAGCCACCCCGTACCCGAAGCTGCTGCAGCTGATCGCTGCGAAAATCCGCTTCCGCAGAGTGCCAGCCGCGAAGAAATCAGTACACCAGTAGATGCCGGGGAGCACGCGAACGGTATTCGGCTTTCCACCAGTGCGGATCGTTCGATTCGGTGTATTCCACTTCGGAGGACGGGGGCGGAGTGGAGAGAAACGGCTGCTTG
>DASTEX010000270.1:0-2403 GCA_035709185.1 Gemmatimonadales bacterium | reverse complement strand
CGAGGTGGTGGCCGGCCAGCCCACCGCGGTCGTGGCGGCCTCGCGCGATCCGGCCGCGGCGCTCCTGGCCCAGGGACTGTTTTCGACCGGACGGTTCCGGGTCTATACCTCGGAGGACGTGGTCGGAGTGGAGGTCGGGGGGGCCCTCAAGAACGTGATCGCGATCGCGGCCGGTGTGCTCGACGGGCTGGGGCTGGGACACAACCCGCGCGCCGCTCTCATCACCCGGGGGCTGGCCGAGATGAGCCGGTTAGGCACGGCGCTCGGGGCGGAGCTGGCCACATTCGCCGGCCTGGCCGGGCTGGGGGACCTGGTGCTGACCTGCACCGGAGGGCTGAGCCGGAACCGCTCGCTGGGCGTGGCGCTGGGCAAGGGCCAGACGCTGCCGGAGTACGTCGCCACCCATCGGGCGGCGGTGGAGGGCGTCAATGCCGCCAGGGCGGCGATGATGCTGGCCGGCCAGGTCGGAGTCGAGCTGCCGATCACCACTCAGGTGACGGCGGTGCTGTTCGAAGGCAAACCGGTCGGCCAGGCCGTGGCCGACCTGATGGAACGCGCGCTCAAGTCGGAGCAATGGACATGACGGGCCCGGGATCGCTCCAGGAGTTCTTTTCGATCGGTGAAGTGTGCGCGCTTACCGATCTCAAGCCGCACGTCCTGCGGTACTGGGAGAGCCAGTTCCGGCTGTTGAGCCCGGCCAAGAACCGGTCGGGCAACCGGGTGTACCGGAGCCGGGAGGTGGAGCTCATTCTGCTGGTGAAGCACCTGCTGTACAGCGAGAAGTACACCATCGAAGGCGCCCGCCAGCAGCTGGAGATCTTCCGCAAGAATGGGGAGCTCAAGAAGGCCGCCAGCCGGGCCGCCTCGTCGGAGACCATCTCCGAGCTGCGCGCCATGCTGGATCGGGCAATCGCCATCCTCGATGGAAGAGACTCGTGACGCGCAACTCACGACGCGCGACCAGCTCGTGACACGCGACTAGCTTTCGCCCATGCAAATCCTGGTTTCGAACGACGACGGTATTCTGGCGCCGGGCCTGGCGGTGCTGGTGGAAGCCGCCATGCGGGTGGGGCAGGTGACGGTGGTCGCGCCCGATCGGGAACAGAGCGGGACGTCCCACTCGCTGACCCTGCACCGGCCGCTCCGGCCCCACCGGCGGCATGACGGTGCCTTCCAGGTGGACGGGACCCCCACCGATTGCGTGCTGCTCGCGGTCGGCGCGCTCATGCCGGAACGGCCGGCGTTCGTGTTCTCGGGTGTCAACCACGGGCCCAACATGGGTGAGGACGTGCTCTACTCGGGGACCGTCTCGGTCGCCATGGAGGCGGTAGCGCTGGGGATTCCGGGGATTGCGTTTTCCGCCTCGACCCGGGACGAGACCCTGCTCAAGGAATACCAGGAGGTGGTCGCCCGCCTGGTGCGCCGGATCACCGAGGTCAAGGACTTCCCGAAAGACATGGTGCTCAACATCAACCTCCCTGGCATCCCGCCCCACGAGGTGAAGGGTATCCGGGTGACCAAGCTCGGCAGCCGCTTCTTCTCGGAGTCGCTAACCCGGATGCAGGACCCGTGGGGCCGGGAGGTCTACTGGATCGGCGGCGGGGAAATCACCTGGACCGGCGACGCCGATTCCGACCACGACGTCGTGCATAACGGTTACATCTCGATCACGCCGCTCCACATGGACCTGACCAATTATCCCATCATCGAGATGGTCAATTCATGGGCTCTCGACCTCTAGGTCAGGGCGACAGTTATGGCGGGTACCGGACCCGCCTGGTGGAGCAGCTCCAGGCCAAGGGAATCCGCGACCTGGCCGTGCTCCAGGCCATCTCCACCGTTCCGCGCCACCTGTTCGTGCCGGAGAGCGTCCGGCACCGCGCCTACGAGGACTCGGCCCTTCCGATCGCGGCGGGACAGACCATCTCCCAGCCCTGGGTCCAGGCCCGTTCCCTGGAGCTGCTGCACCTGACCGGGAAGGAGCGGGTGCTGGAAGTCGGCGCCGGCTCGGGGTACCAGACGGCGCTGCTGGCCCGGCTCTCCACCCAGGTGTTCGCGGTGGAGCGGGTGGCGGCGCTGGCCTATCAGGCCCGGCAGGCCCTCGAGCTGGCCGGCATCACCAACGCCACCGTGCTGGTGGGTGACGGCACGCTGGGCTGGCGCTCCTGCGCCCCGTTCGACGCCATCGTCGTGGCGGCGGCGTCGCCCAGGGTGCCCGAGCCGCTGCTGGAGCAGCTCGCTCCCGGCGGGCGCATGGTCATCCCGGTGGGGGAAGGAAACGCACAGGAATTGCGGTACATCGAACGGCAGGGAGACACCTTCCAGCACAAGACCATCGCCGACGTCCGGTTTGTCCCCCTGGTGGGCCGGCATGGCTTCTGAATGCAGAGTGCAGAGTGCAGA
>DASTEX010000269.1:0-6904 GCA_035709185.1 Gemmatimonadales bacterium | reverse complement strand
GCGCTGATCCGGAACTCGGCGGGCGAGTTCGTGGAGCCGACCCTCGAAACGGTGACGGCGGCCGCGGCCGGCGTCGTGCTTGCGCCGGGCACCGACTTCCGGGTATCGATCACCAACGCGGACGGCGCCCGTTCGTATCCTATCGCCTCCTACACCTGGCTCCTGGTGAAAACCGACAATCCCGATGGCGCCAAGGCCCGGGCCCTGCGCGATTTTCTCGACTGGATGATCACTCCTGAGGCGCAGAAGCTGGCCGCCGACCTCGGGTACGCACCGCTGCCCGACGACGTATCGGCCCTGGTTCGGGAACGCATCCGGTCCCTGAAGACCGGAGGACGTCCGATAACATGAGATTTGGTCCGTGACGGACCCGGCCGCCACGGTCACGGAGCTGGCCGCACCGCCCAGGCGGGGACTCCATGCCAGCCTCCGCGGTCGCAGCTGGGGCGATGTGGGATTCCGCAGCGTGCTGCTGCTCGGCACGCTGGCGCTGCCGGTGCTCATGGCATTCCTGGTGTGGGAGCTGTGGCTCGGCTCACGCCTGGCCATCGAGCGGTACGGGCTGAGTTTCCTGACGTCGAGCGCCTGGGACCCGGTGGCCCAGCGATTCGGCGCGGTACCCCTCATCTTCGGTACGCTGGTCTCTTCCTTTCTGGCGCTGCTGATCGCGGTCCCGCTCTCGCTGGGGGTCGCGATCTTCCTGACCGAGTTCGCCCCGGTGCGGATCCGCCGCCCGGTGGCGTTCCTGATCGAGCTGCTGGCCGCCATCCCCAGCGTGGTCTACGGGCTGTGGGGTGTCTTCTTCCTCATTCCGTTTCTGCGGGCGACTGTCTTTCCGTTTCTCCAGCAGACCCTCGGGTTTCTGCCGCTGTTCCAGGGCACGATCTACGGCCAGTCGATGCTGACTGCGGCCATCATTCTCGCGATCATGGTCATGCCCTACATCATGTCGGTGTCCCGCGAGGTCATGCTGGCCGTTCCGGCCAGCCAGCGCGAGGCCGCCATGGCGCTGGGCGCCACCCGCTGGGAGGCGGTGATCACCGCGGTGGTTCCCTACGCCAGGTCGGGCATCGTCGGCGCAATCATCCTGGGTTTGGGCCGCGCGCTGGGCGAGACCATGGCGGTGACCATGGTGATCGGCAACCGGCATGAAATTGCCGCGTCGCTCTTTGCGCCCGGATACACCATGGCGGCGGCCATCGCCAACGAATTCACCGAGGCGGTCGAGGACGTCCACCTCTCGGCCCTCACCTACGTGGCGCTGGTGCTGTTCCTGGTGACGGTGCTGGTCAACGCCGGGGCGCGCCTGCTGATCTGGCGGGTCTCGCGCGGCGGGCCGTCCGGAGGGCAGGCCCTGTGAACCGGCGCGTGCTCCGCCGCCTGGTGAGTCATTTCATGGTCGGCCTGATGGCCGTGGCGGTCATCCTCGCCGTGCTCCCGTTGCTCTTCATCCTCGGCACGTTATTGGTCAAGGGAGCCGGATCGCTCAATCTGGCGTTCTTCACCCGCTTGCCGGTGCCGGCCGGCGAAACCGGCGGAGGCGTCGCCCACGCGATCGTCGGCACCCTGATCATGGTGGGCACCGCGTGCCTGATGGGACTGCCGATCGGCATCGCCGCCGGGATCTTTTGCGCCGAGTACGCCGGGTCCTCGCTGGCACGAGCCACTCGGTTCCTGGCCGACGTAATGAACGGGACCCCGTCCATCGTGGTCGGCGTCTTCGCCTGGACCTGGATCGTGGCCCAACAGCGGCATTTCTCGGCATTCGCCGGGGCGGCCGCGCTGGCGGTGCTGATGATCCCGATGGTGCTCCGCACCACCGAGGAGCTGATCAAGCTGGTGCCCAACTCCCTGCGCGAAGCCGCGCTGGCGCTGGGCTATCCCCGCTGGCGCACCAGCCTGAGCGTCATGCTCAGGACCGCGCTGCCGGGGATGGTCACGGGCATCCTCCTGGCGGTGGCCCGGGTGGCCGGTGAGACCGCGCCGCTGCTCTTTACCGCCCTCGGCAGTCAGTTCATGAGCACCGACCTGAAGCAGCCCATGGCGGCGCTTCCCCTGGTGGTCTTTACCTATGCCACCGGGCCTTACGAAGAGTGGCACCGCCTGGCCTGGGCCACGGCTCTCGTGCTGATCCTCGTGGTCCTGCTGTTGAGCATCGCGTCGCGCCTGGCGACCCGCCAGCGATTCGACCGGCCGGAGTGAGCCCATGAGCCGGATCGTGACCGAGAAGCTGAGCGCGATGTACCACAAGCTCACCGCCGTCAAGAACGTGAGTCTGGACTTCACCCCCAACCAGGTGCATGCGCTGATCGGCCCGTCGGGCTGCGGCAAGTCGACCTTTCTGCGCACCCTCAACCGGATGCACGAGATCATCCCGGGCGGCTGGATCACCGGACGGGTGCTGCTCGACTCTCTGGACATCTACGGGTCGGGGGTGAATCCGATGCAGCTCCGGCGCCGGGTCGGCATGGTGTTCCAGAAACCCACCCCGTTCCCCACCATGTCCGTCTTCGACAATGTCCGGGCCGGTCTGCTGGTCAATGGGCGGCCGTCGAAGAAGGCCACCGAAGAGACCGTCGAGCGGGCGCTCCGCCGCGCCGCCCTGTGGGAAGAAGTGAAGGACCGGCTGCACTCGAGCGCCATGGCGCTCTCGGGCGGGCAGCAGCAGCGGCTCTGCATCGCCCGCAGCATCGCGCCGGAGCCCCAGGTGCTGCTTCTCGATGAGCCCACGGCGGCGCTGGATCCCCTGGCCACCCAGCGGATCGAGGAGCTGCTGTTCGAGCTGAAGCGGGACTTCACCATCGTGATCGTCACCCACAATCTCCAGCAGGCCGGGCGGGTGTCCGACACGACCTCGTTCTTCTACCTGGGCAACCTGGTGGAGCATGGGCCCACCCGGCAGGTATTCACCCGGCCGAGGAACGAGCAGACCGAGGCGTACCTCACCGGGCGGTTCGGATGACCAGCGTCTCTTCCGACCTGCCGATGCTCCGGCCGACCCTCACCCAGCGCCGGAGCGGACAGCCCCGGCCCGACCTCGACCATCCGATCTTGGAGGCCCGCGGCTTCCGGTTCTTCTACGGCGCGAGCGAGGCGCTCAAGGGGATCGATCTGCCCATTGCGCCCCGTTCGGTCACCGCCATCATCGGACCCTCCGGATGCGGCAAATCGACTTTTCTGCGCTCGATCAACCGGCTCAACGACCTGATCCCGGAGACGCGGTACGAGGGCGAGCTCATCTTCCAGGGAAATTCGGTACTGGGCTTCCGGACCGACCTGGTTCAGCTCCGGCTCCGGATCGGCATGGTCTTCCAGCGACCCAATCCGTTTCCCAAGTCGGTGTTCGACAACGTGGCCTACGGGCCGGGACTCAACCGGCTGGTACCGCGACGGGACCTGCCCGACCTGGTCGAGTCCTGCCTCCGCCGCGCGGCCCTGTGGGACGAAGTGAAAGACCGGCTGGATGATCCGGCCACCAGCCTGTCGGGCGGTCAGCAGCAGCGGCTCTGCATTGCGCGGGCCCTGGGCAATCAGCCGGAGGTGCTGCTCATGGACGAGCCCACGTCCGCGCTCGACCCGATCGCGACCCAGAAGATCGAAGAGCTCATCTTCGAGCTCCAGCGGGACTACACTATCGTCATCGTCACCCATAACATGCAGCAGGCGGCCCGGGTCTCGGCCATGACGGCGTTCTTCGACCGGGGGGAACTGGTCGAATACGGCCCCACCGAGCGCATCTTTACTTCACCGGCCCGGGAACGGACCGAAGCGTATATCACGGGGAGATTCGGATGAGCGACAGTCACCGTCACTTCCACGACGAGCTCAGCCAGGTCAAGGTCCGCCTGCTCACCATGTCAGGCGAGGCCGAGGCGGCTCTGGGCCTCGCCGTCGAAGCCCTGCTCGACCGCGATGCCGAAAAGGCCCAGCGGGTCATCGCGGGCGACCGGGTGATCGACCTGATGGAAGTGGAGATCGAGGAGCAGGTCATCAACCTGCTGGCGCTGCAGCAGCCCATGGCCCGGGACCTCAGAACCCTTACGGCGGCCATGAAGATCGCCACCGACCTGGAACGGGTGGGCGATCATGCGGTGAACATCGCCGAGTCGGCCGTTCGGCTGGCCCAGAGCCCGCGGATTGCGCCCGAGCCGGAGCTGGTCGAGATGGCGCGCCTGAGCCGCGAAATGCTCTCGGACGCGCTGGAGGCCTTCGTGCGGGGAGACGCCCAGGCGGGGCGGGCGGTATGCCTTCGCGACGACAAGGTAGATGCGCTCCATCGGTCGGTCTTCCGTATCATCCTGACCCACATGATGGAAGACCCGCACGTGATCGGGGCCGGCATGGAGCTCTTCCTGGTCAGCCGGAATCTCGAGCGGGTGGCCGACCTGGCCACCAATATTGGAGAGGACGTCGTCTTCCTGGTGGAAGGCAAGAGCATCAAGCACCGGGCCGAGGCAGACGACAAGTCCCCGGCGGCCGCCACGTAGCGGGTCGACGACGCACTCCCCCGATCCTCCCCGCCCCGAACGTCTCGGCGCCATCGACGTCGGTTCCAACTCCATCCGCCTGCTGGTAGCCGACTGGGACCCCCGGAGCGGTCTGACCGTGGTGGACGAGGTGAAGGCGCAGCCCCGACTGGCGCAGGGTCTGGCCGGGTCCGGCCGGCTCGACGCCGAGGCCATGCTCCGGGCCCTCACCGCGCTGGAACGGATGAACGCCGTAGCCCAGCGGCGCGGGGTGTCCCGCCTCGCGGCCGTGGCCACGGCCGCGGTGCGGGAAGCCGAGAACGGAGAAGACTTTCTCCGGCTGGTCCAGCGCCGCCTCGGCATTCCCCTCACCATCATCGACCCCGAGACCGAAGCGCTGCTGTCGTATCGCTCCGTCGCCCATCACTTCCCGCTCGATCAGCGCACCATCATCGCGGACATCGGGGGCGGAAGCCTGGAGGTGATCGGCGCGGTCCGGGGAATCCTGGACCTCACGCTGTCGCTGCCGCTGGGCGCCGTCCGGCTCACCGAACGTCATCTCGAAGGGCGGAAGAATCCGCGAATGGCCCTGGTACGGTTGCGTTCCCGGATCCGGAGACGCCTGCGGCAGGAGACCTCGTGGGAGGCCTGGCGGGGCGCCCAGGTGGTGGGGTCCGGCGGATCGTTCACCAACCTGGGCCGGATGGCGGCGGCGCGAAGAGGGCTGGACATGGGGGCGGTCCATGGAACCCACGTCACCACCGCCGAGGTGGAGCATCTGCTCGACTGGTTGAGCTCCATGAGCCCGGCCGAGCGGACGCAGGTGCCGGGCCTCAATCCCCAGCGGGCCGACATCATTCTGGCCGGCCTGGCGGTGACGGCGGAACTGCTGGACCAGCTGGATTCGCCCGAGCTGATCGTGAGCGCCTTCGGCCTGCGCGAGGGACTCCTGCTGGAGATGATCGGGGAACAGCAGCAGCCGGTAGACGATCCGCTCCGCCTGGCGCGGGAGTTTGCCGAGCGCTGCCAGTGCGACATCCGGCACGTCGAACAGGTCCGGCGGCTGGCGTTGCTGCTGTTCGACCGCCTGGCCGAGCCGCTGGGAGCCGAACCGGCCGAGCGCAACCTGCTCGAGGCCGCCGCTCTGCTGCACGATGTGGGACAGCTGATCAGCTATCGCAACCGGCACCTCCACAGTCACAATCTGATCATGCACGCGGAACGACTGGGACTCTCGGCCAGGGAGCGGCCCCTGGTGGCGCTGGTGGCCCGATATCACCGCAAGGACAGCCCCAGCCGGAAGCATCCCGAATACGCCCGACTGAACCGGGCCGATCGGCGCATCGTCAAACGCCTCGCGGCCATGCTGCGGATCGCGGACGGCCTGGACCGGGGCTACACGTCGGTAGTGGACAAGCTCCGGTTCTACCTGAGCCGCAATCGGCTCCGGATCGGCCTGATCGCCGCGAAACGGAGAGCCGATCTCTCGCTGGAATGCTGGGGAGCCCAGCGAAGAGTCGACCTGCTGGAAAAGCTGCTTCGGCGGGAGGTGGTCATCGCGGCCACCAGGTGAACCGTCCAGGTGGTCGAAGATCGTCGAAGACGGTCGAAGCTGGTTGGGGCGGTCCCCGGTTAATCTTCGACGGTCCTCGACCTGGCTGACATATGCTCGCCCTGGCACTGATTCTCCTCGGCCAACAGTCCTGCCCCAATGGCCAGTTCGGTCCCGGCGCCGAGTGTCGGACCCTCAGCGTTCCGGAAGACCGGGCCCGGCCCGACGGCCGCAAGATTCCGATTCGCTATGTGGTCCTGCGCGCGACCGGCCGGAGACAACCCGAGGCGGTATTCCTGTTCAACGGCGGACCCGGCGCCCCCAGCACCGGCATGGCGGGCCTCGCGCGGGGCCCGTTCGGCCGGGTGAGGGAGTTCCGCGACTTCGTGCTGGTCGATCAGCGCGGTACCGGGGCTTCCAATGGCCTGATGTGCGACCTGGAAGCGCGGCGCTATCCGGCCCGCGCCTTCGGGCACGTCTTCGACCCCGCATTCTTTGCGCGGTGCCGGGCTCAGCTCGAGAAGCAGGCCGATCTCACCCGGTATGTCACCGACATCGCGGTGCAGGATATCGACGCGGTGCGGGAGGCGCTGGGGTACGAACAGGTCATTCTGTGGGGAGGGTCGTTCGGGACCCGGATCGCTCAGGCGTATGCCCGGCGCTATCCCGAGCGGGTGAAGGCCATGGTCCTGGACGGCGTGGTCCCCCTCGATTTCAGCATTCCCCTTACCTACGCGGCCAGCCTGCAGCAGTCCTTGGATCGGATCCTCGCCGGTTGTCGCGCCCGGGCGTCCTGCCGCGATTCCTTTCCCGATCTCGACAGCCAATGGAACGCGCTGGTGGAGCGGTTCCGGCGGGGCCCCATCGGCACCCGGGTGACTCCCCG
>DASTEX010000268.1:0-3722 GCA_035709185.1 Gemmatimonadales bacterium | reverse complement strand
GGGCGTTGGGCGATGCGATCCGCCGCGGCACCATCGGCAGCGTCATCTTCTGGGGCCCGCCGGGGAGCGGGAAGACCTCGCTGGCATACCTCATCGCCCGGTACACCGAGCGGGAGTTCGTGCCGTTCAGCGCCGTGACCGAAGGCGTGGCCCGGGTCCGGGAGATCATCCGCGAAGCCGAGCAGCGGCGGGTGATGGGCCGGGGCACCATCCTCTTCTGTGACGAAATCCACCGTTTTAACCGGGCCCAGCAGGACGCGTTCCTGCCTCACGTGGAGAAAGGCGTCGTCACCCTGATCGGCGCCACCACCGAGAACCCCAGCTTCGAGCTCAACGGCGCGCTGTTGTCCCGAGCCCAGGTATATGTGCTCGAGCGGCTCGGGGCGGAGGATATCGAGCGGTTGCTCCGCATGGCGGTGACCGACCGCGAGCGGGGCCTGGGCGACCTGGCGCTGACCGTGGAGGACCGCGCCATCGAGATCTTTGCAGAAGAGGCCGACGGAGACGCCCGTCGCGCGCTGACGGTGCTGGAAGCCGCGGCCATGCTGGTGGGCCCGAAGGGCACCATCAGCGCCGAGACCGCCCGGACCGCCCTCGCTCTCCGGATCCCCACCTACGACAAGAGCGGCGAAGAACACTTCAATCTGCTCTCGGCCTACCACAAGTCGCTCCGGGGGAGCGATCCGCAGGGAGCGCTCTATTGGATGGCCCGGATGATCGAGGGCGGGGAAGATCCCCTGACCCTCTTCCGCCGGGCCATTGCCATGGCCGCGGAAGATATCGGCCTGGCGGATCCCCAGGCCCTCCAGATTGCCGTTGCGGCCCGGGATGCCTTTCACATGCTGGGCCCGCCGGAGGGGTACCTCCCGCTGGCCGAGATGACGGTGTACCTGGCTACGGCGCCCAAGTCCAACTCCACTGTGCTGGCGCTCCACAGTGCACTCGATGCCGCTCGGCAGACCCCGGCGGCCCCGGTGCCGCTGCACCTGCGGAATGCCCCGACCGGGCTGATGAAAGCACTGGGATATGGCAGGACGTACCAATACCCGCACGATGATCCGTCTGGTTATGTAGCGCAGCAGTACCTGCCCGATGAGCTGCGGGAGGCCCGCTTCTACCAGCCGGGCGAGCGGGGCTTCGAGCGGAAAATCGCCGAGCGGATGGTCTGGTGGCGGCAGCGGGCCGAGGAATCGGCTAGTTTAGAACCCTCAAAGGAGGATCCGACATCCGGGACATGATCAACGTGCGCGACCCGGTCGAGCGGGCGGTGCTGGTGGCCGCACCTCGCAAGGGCAGCGCCGATGCGGAACAACTGGTAGAACACCTCGATGAACTGTCGCAACTGGTGGACACCGCCGGCGCTCAGGTGGTGGGCCGGCTGTCGCAGCAGGTTGCCGCTCCCAACCCTTCCACCCTGATCGGGGAAGGCAAGGTCGAGGAGCTGCGGGCCGCCGTTGCCGACGAAAACGCCTCCCTGGTGATCTTCGACGAGGAGCTGACGCCGGTCCAGGGCACCAACCTGGAGCGGGAGCTCAACGTGCGGGTGATGGACCGGGCCGAGGTGATTCTCGACATCTTCTCCACTCGGGCGCGGAGCCACGAGGCCAAGCTCCAAGTGGAGCTGGCGCAACTGGAGTACCTCCTCCCCCGGCTGACGCGGATGTGGACCCACTTGTCGCGGATCCGCGGCGGTATCGGCTTGCGGGGGCCGGGTGAAACCCAGTTGGAAACCGACCGCCGGATGATCCGGCGCAAGATCCAGCACCTGCGGCGCAAGCTGAAGGACGTGGCGATGCACCGTGAGGTGGTGCGGAGCGGCCGCCAGCCGATGCTGGAGGTGGCGCTGGTGGGCTACACCAATGCCGGCAAGTCCAGCCTCCTGCGCGGGCTCACCGGCGGGCACGACATCCTGGTCGAAGACCGGCTGTTCGCCACCCTCGACACCGTCACCCGCGACGTCGACATGGGCGAGGGGATCCGGGTGCGGCTGACCGACACGGTCGGGTTCATTCGCAAGCTGCCGCACCACCTGGTCGCCAGCTTCCGCGCCACGCTGGAGGAAGCCACCAGCGCCAGCCTGTTGCTGCACGTGGTGGACGCCAGTCATCCCGAGTGGGAAGAACAGATGACGGTGGTCGATTCGGTACTGGCCGAGCTGGGGCTGGCCGAACGTCGCCGGCTGATCGCGTTCAACAAGATCGATCTGCTCCCCGATCCGTTCGGGTTCGCCGCCCGGGTGCGGGAACTCCATCCCGGCTCGGTGCTCACGACCGTTATGCGGACCGACGGGCTGCAGTCGCTGCGGCAGGCGCTCCGGGAGCGGGCGCAGGCCGTGCGGCCGACGGTGCAGGTGGAAGTGCCTTCCACCGACGGAGCGCGGCTGGCGGCGCTGTATCGGGCGGGTGAAGTGATCGCGCGGGAAGACCGGGAGGACCGGGTCATTCTCACGATCCGGACCGAGCCATGGCGGGCGGACCAGCTGCGGGCCGAAGGCGGCCGGAGGATCGAGGCGTGAAGAGCCAGGTTGCGGCACCGGCGGAGCTCAAGTCGCGCCGGATTCGCTTCGGGCTGGTCGGGTGCGGGCGGATTGCCGAGAAGCACTTCGACGCGCTGGAGCATCACGCCGAGCGGGCCGAGCTGGCGGCGCTCTGTGACGTCGACTGCCCGGCGCTGGAGCGCGCGGCGGCCCGGACCGGCGCCCGCGGGTTCGCTTCGCTCGACCGGATGCTCGCCTCGGCCGAGCTGGACGCCGTGGTCCTGGCGACGCCGAGCGGGCTGCACGCCGGACAGACGATGGAGGCCGCCGCCGCCGGCAAACACGTTATCACCGAGAAGCCGATGGCGACCCGCTGGCGGGACGGGCTCAACATGGTCCACGCCTGCGACGAGGCCGGTGTCCGGCTCTTCGTGGTCAAGCAGAATCGCCGCAATCCCACCATCCAGCTGCTCAAGCGGGCGGTGGAGAAGGGCCGCTTCGGCCGGATCTACATGGTTACGGTGAATGTGTTCTGGAGCCGTCCGCAGGCCTACTACGACAGCGCGCCCTGGCGCGGCACCTGGGAGTTCGACGGCGGCGCGTTCATGAACCAGGCGAGCCACTACGTGGACCTGCTGGACTGGCTCTTCGGACCGGTGCAGACGGTCAGCGCGTTCACCGCCACGCTGGCCCGGAACATCCAGGTGGAAGACAGCGGCGTGGCCTCCATTCGCTGGCGGACCGGCGCGCTGGGCTCGGTGAGCGTCACCATGCTCACCTGGCCCCACAACCTCGAAGGCTCGATTACGGTGATGGGCGAGAAGGGCACCGTGCGGGTCGGTGGGGTGGCGGTGAACCGGATTGATCACTGGCAGTTCGCCGACCCCGATCCGGACGACAGCCTGGTGGAGCAGGCGAGCTACGAGACGACCTCGGTGTACGGCCACGGTCACATCGGCTACTACGACAACGTACTGCAGACCCTCCGGGGCGAAGCCGCCCCCGAGACGGATGGCCGGGAAGGGCTGCGCTCGCTCGAGCTGCTGATCGGGATTTACCGCTCGGCCCGGGACGGACGCCCGGTATCGCTGCCGCTGGATTACTAGGAAGTTGAAAATATTGGGGTCAGACTCCGATTAGCCCCAATTGGGGCTAATAGGAGTCTGACCCCGATTTCCCAATTACCCGGCTAACGACTGACGGTTGGCGTCCTCGCCCGAGTCACCACTTCGTTCCAGAAGTCCGA
>DASTEX010000267.1:0-3481 GCA_035709185.1 Gemmatimonadales bacterium | reverse complement strand
TACCTCTCGCCCTACAACGACCCTTACGTGATTGCGGGGCAGGGCACCATCGGCGCCGAGCTGGTCCGCCAGCTCGACCGGATCGACGTGGTCTGCATTGCGGTGGGTGGAGGCGGACTGGCCGGTGGAGTGGCGGGGTATCTCAAGGGCCTGGGGCGCCAGGTGACGGTGGTGGGCTGTTCCCCCGAGAACTCGAAGGTGATGTACGAGTCGGTGAAGGCGGGTCAGGTGCTGGACCTGCCGTCCGAGCCCACCCTGTCCGACGGCACCGCCGGCGGGATCGAGCCTAACGCCATCACCTTCCCGCTCTGCCGGGCGCTGATCGACGACTGGGTGCTGGTGAGCGAGAAGGAAATCGCTGAGGGGATCCGGCTGGCGATCGATGAGTCGCATCAGCTGATCGAAGGGGCCGGCGCGGTGGCACTGGCCGCGGCCCGGAAGACCGCCTCCCGTTTCCCGGGCGGCAACATCGTCGTGATTCTTTGCGGCGGGAACATCTCGGTGGAAACACTCAAGTCGGTTCTCTGAGGTACCTGCACCATGCGCCTTCTGCTTTCCTCTCTCCTGCTTCTCGCTCCCACCGTGCTCGCGGCCCAGGGAGGTACCCAGGGTCTCCGGTCCGAGATCGACCGCCGGGTCGGCACGGTCATGCCCAAGGTGGTGGCGTGGCGGCGGGACATCCATCAGCATCCCGAGCTGTCCAACCAGGAAGTCCGGACCGGCAAGCTGGTCGCCGACCATCTCAAGCAGCTCGGCCTGGAGGTGCAGACCGGCGTCGCGAAGACCGGTGTGGTCGGCGTGCTGCGGGGCGGGCGGCCCGGCCCGGTCGTCGCCCTCAGGGCCGACATGGATGCGCTGCCCGTTACCGAGCTGGTGGATCTGCCGTTCAAGTCCACCCAGAAGGCCATGTGGAACGGGCAGGAAGTGGGCGTGATGCACGCCTGCGGCCATGACAATCACGTGGCGATCCTGATGGGCGTGGCCGAGGTGCTGGCGGGGATGAAGAGCCAGCTCCCCGGAACCGTGAAGTTCATTTTTCAGCCGGCCGAAGAAGGCGCCCCTCCGGGTGAGGAGGGCGGCGCCGGACTCATGCTCAAGGAAGGCGTATTCGACGATCCGGCTCCGTCCGCGATCTTCGGCCTCCACGTGTGGCCCGGGCCGGCCGGCTCCATCAGCTACCGGTCGGGCCCGCTGATGGCGGCATCCGACTGGCTCTACATCATGGTCAAGGGCCGGCAGACCCACGGCGCGGTGCCGTGGGGCGGGGTCGATCCCATCGTGGTTTCGTCCCAGATCATCCTGGCGCTCCAGACCATCCCCAGCCGGCAGATCGCGGTTACCAATGTGCCCGCTATCGTGACGGTGGGCATGATCCAGGGCGGCAACCGGGGCAACATCATTCCCGACAGCGTGGTGATGCAGGGCACGGTCCGCACCTTCGACGAGGAGATGCGGAAGGACATCAAGGAGCGGATCCAGCGGACGGTCCAGATGATCGCGCAGAGCGCGGGTGCCACCGCCAAGGTGGACTTCGGCACCGGCAACAACCCGGTGACCTACAACGATCCGGCACTGACCGAGAAGATGCTGCCCACGCTCAAGCGGGTGGCGGGCGACTCCAATGTGAGGGTCGGGCAACTGTCCACCCCCGCGGAGGATTTCGCGCTGTACCAGCAGCGGATCCCGGGGATGTTCTTCTTCCTGGGCGTAACCCCGAAGGATAAGGACCCCGCTACCGTGCCCGGCAACCACTCCCCCTACTTCTTCGCGGACGAGTCGGCCCTGCCGGTGGGAGTGAGGGCGATGGCGAACCTGGCCGTCGACTATCTGACAGGCAGCCGGCGCTGATGCCACAGCTGCGCGTCGGAGGCAGTCGAAGGCGGTCGAAGATGGTCGAAGACGGTACCCGACCACGCCACCGCTATTTCCTCATCTTCGGCCTTCTCCTCCTCGCAACCTGCCGAACCAGCGGTGGACCCGCGACGCTGATCTCCAACGTCACCATCCTCGACGGATCGGGCGGGGCGCCTTTCGTCAGCTCGGTTCGGATCGAGGGTGACCGGATCGTGGCCGTCGGGGACGAGGCGGCGAAAGACGGCGACGTCTGGTTCATCGACGGTACCGGACTGGCACTCGCGCCCGGTTTCATCGACAGCCACAGCCATGCGGACGGGGACCTCCAGGAGCACCGCGATGCGATCGCGGCCGTGAGCCAGGGGATCACCACCGTGGTGGTCGGACAGGACGGCGGCTCGCCCTTTCCCTTGAAGGACTTCTTTCAGCAGATCGACAGCACACCCCCGGCGGTGAACGTCGCCGCCTATTCCGGTCACAACACGCTCCGGGCCCAGGTGATGGGCCAGGATTTCCGGCGCGAGGCCACCCAGGCCGAGGTCGACAGCATGAAGGCGCTGCTGCTGGCCGACTTCGACGCCGGCGCCCTGGGTCTCTCCACCGGGCTGGAATACGATCCGGGGATCTTTTCGTCGCGGAAGGAAGTGCTGGACCTGGCCGCGGCAGTGGGCCCTGAGGGCGGGAGGTACATCAGCCACATCCGGAGCGAGGACCGGGCGTTCTGGGACGCGATCGACGAGATCATAACGGTGGGTCGGGAGGCCGCGCTGCCGGTGCAGATCTCGCACCTCAAGCTCGCGATGCGCGGGCTGTGGGGCCGGGCCGACTCGCTGATCGCACTGCTCGATGCGGCCCGGAGCCGCGGGATCGACATTACCGCCGACATCTACCCCTACACCTACTGGCAATCGACCCTGACCGTGATGTTCCCCGAGCGGAACTTCAGCGATCGCGCCGCCGCCGAGTTCGCGCTGCGGGAGGTAGCGGCGCCGGAAGGACTGCTGCTCGGGCGCTACGCGCCCGATCCGTCCTATGCCGGCAAGACCGTGGCCCAGATCGCGAGGCAGCGGGGCCGCGATCCGGCGAGCACGCTGATGAGCCTGATTGCCGACGCCGAAGCGTACCGCGCCCGGACGCCCGATGCCGGCGACGTGGAAAGCGTGATCGGCACCAGCATGGATGAGGCCGATGTGGAGCGGCTGCTGGCCTGGCCCTTCGCGAGCATCAGCACCGACGGTGAGCTGGCGGGGCGGCATCCCCGGGGGTACGGGGCGTTTGCCCGGGTGTTAGGGGTCTACGCGCGGGAGCGCAGACTTTTCGGCATGGCCGAAGCGGTGCGGAAGATGAGCGCGCTGCCGGCCCACAACCTGGGCCTGCTGGATCGGGGCGGGATCCGGCCAGGGGCCGCTGCCGATCTGGTGCTGTTCGACACCCTGGCGGTCCGGGATAACGCCACCACCGACAGCCCGCACGCACCCGCCAGCGGCATCCACATGGTGTGGGTGAACGGCGAAGTGGTCTACGAGAAGGGTACCGCGACGGGGAAGTTTCCCGGGCGGGCAATCCGGCGAGTCAATGTCAAATCGGAATGAATCAGGTAATTGCAGAGTGCAGAATGCAGAGTGCA
>DASTEX010000266.1:0-3972 GCA_035709185.1 Gemmatimonadales bacterium | reverse complement strand
ACCTGGTGATCGAGGGGGGGAGCGCCGGCGGTCTGCTGATGGGCGCCGTGGTCAATCTCCGGCCCGACCTGTTCCGGGCGGTGCTGGCCCAGGTCCCCTTCGTGGACGTCATCAACACGATGTCGGATCCCACGCTGCCGCTTACCATCGGCGAGTTCGAGGAGTGGGGCAATCCGGCCGTGGAGGAGCAGTACCGCTGGATGCGGGAGTACTGCCCCTACAGCAACCTCAAGCCGGCCGCCTATCCGGCCATGCTGGTGCGGACCGCGTTCAACGACAGCCAGGTGATGTACTGGGAACCGGCGAAGTATGTGGCGCGGCTCCGGACCATCAAGACCGATTCCAACCCGCTGCTGCTGCTCACCAACATGGGCGCGGGCCACGGCGGCGCCTCGGGGCGGTACGACCGGCTGCGGGAGATCGCGACCGACTACGCCTTCATCCTTTCCGTGGTCAACGGAACGGTCTAGATTTTCCAGACTTCCATGACAATCAAAACCGGGATCCTCGCCGCGCTCGCGGTCGTGACCCTGGCGTTCGTGCTGGTCTGGGTCCGGAGCCTTCGCTCCGCGGTGGGCGCCCGGAACCGTCACGATGCGCCGGCCCCTCCGACCGTCTTTCAGCTGATCGTCGGGTTCGTCACCAACTTCTTTGATACCCTGGGCATCGGTTCCTACGCGCCGACCACTGCCATCTTCAAGCTCCAGGGCATGGTGCCGGACGAACGCATCCCCGGCACGCTCACCATCGGCCACGCCCTGGCCGCCATCACCCAGACCTTCATCTTCGTGAAGCTGGTGGAAGTGGACGGCCTGACCCTGGCGCTCATGATCGCGGTAGCCGTCCTCGGCGCCTGGCTCGGCGCGGGCGTGGTGGCCCGCTGGCCCCGCCGCAACATCCAGGTCGGGATGGGCGTGGCCCTGCTGGTCGCGGCCACGCTCTTCACCATGGGCAACCTGCACGTCTTTCCCCTGGGCGGCACGGCGCTGTCGCTGGCCGACGGCAAGCTGGGCGTGGGACTGGCGGTGAACTTCGTGCTGGGCTCGCTGATGACGATCGGGGTGGGACTCTACGGCCCCTGCATGATCCTGGTGAGCCTGCTCGGCATGAACCCCCAGGCGGCGTTCCCCATCATGATGGGGTCGTGCGCCTTTCTCATGCCGGTGTCGGGCGTGCGCTTCCTGGCGAACCGGAGTTACAGCGTGCGCCCGGCTCTCGGACTGGCGATAGGCGGGAGTCCCGCGGTGCTGATCGCCGCCTTCATCGTGAAGTCGCTGCCGCTCACCTGGGTCCGGTGGCTGGTGGTGGTGGTGGTGCTGTACTCGGCGAGCATGATGCTGCGGTCGGCGTGGCTCGAAAGGAACAAGGACTTAGGACTTAGGACGTAGGCCGCCCCACCCCGAATGCCTCGGAGTGGAGGGGTGCGGACTAAGTCCCAAGTCCGGAGTCCTAAGTCCTTCGACGAGCTGGATCGCCCTCTGCCAATACGTCTCGCGCCCAGTCGGAGCGCTTCCAGTCCGGCACCGGCGTCGCGGTTCCCGCGTGGGGGACGAAGCGGGAGCGTTCCACCAGCTGATAGCGGTGAAGGTAGCGCGGGCAGTTGGGAAAGATCCGCCGGACCGCCACCCGCACCATGAACTGCGCCTCGGGCCAACCCGGCAACAGCTCGTCTTCAAAATGGATCGCGGCCTGGCCTTCAACCCGCAGGCGGCGGGGCGCTTCGAAGTCCAGGAACAGCATTCCCACCTTGCTCGTGGCGGTCACGTTTCCCATCGAGAGAAACATTCCGTTGCCGTCATAACAGGGGAACGCCAGCGTGTGCGCATCGATCACCCGCACGAATCCGGGATCGCCTCCTTTGTAGGAGCAGCTGGGCCATCCGTCGGGACTCACCGTTGCCAGAAAGAAGAGGTCGCGCGATTCGATGAAGGTCCGATCGGCCTCGGTGAAGGCATGATGCACCTTCACCTCCTCGAGCCGGTCGGCCAGGCGGCGGGTATCGAACCGGTCCTGTAATTCGCGCTGAGCTTCGTGATACATGGGAGACATGGTCAACTCCCGCGTTCCAGTTTCTTGCGCCAGTACCGGGCGAGGCCGAACCAGTTGCCGTAAAGCGCGTCGTCCGGGATCTGCGAATGCAGCTCCTTCGGAATGGCAATTTCCATTTCGGCGCGGCAGAGCGCCGCTACCCGTTGGGCGCGGTCCTCGTCGGTTCCCGATTGGGCGAGCGAGGTGCGCACCCGCTCGCTCCACAGTACCAGCCGAGTGGCGTGCTCGCGCACGAAGCGGGGCGGGTCGTCCACCGGGCCGAAGTGAGTGGGGAAGAGTCGGGCTGGTTTCCACTCCAGCACCCGGTCGCCGCTCTCGATCATCAACTCGACGTCGATGTCGGGCGGCGGCGTCACCGGAATGGCGGCGTCGGAGCCGACCAGGTGCTCGCCCAGCACATCGCCGGTGAAGGCGATGCCGGTAGCCTCATCGAACCAGGCCAGGTGGTGCCAGGCGTGGCCCGGGGTGTACGCGGCGCGGAAGACCCTGTCGCCGAAAGCCAGCCGCTCGCCGCCCAGGAGCGGGGTGATGACCGAGCGGGGCACCGGCTTCACCGTTCCCCACAGCTCCTGCATCCGGTCCCCGTAGATCATGGTGGCGCTCTGGATCAGCCGGGCGGGATCCGCTAGGTGGGGCGCGCCGCGCTCATGGACGAACACCCGGAGTTTCGGCTGGATTTCGGCCAGCCATCCAGCTGCTCCGGAGTGGTCCAGGTGGATGTGCGTCAGCAGGAGAATCCGGACGTCATCGACGGTAGCGCCGAGCATTCGCACGGCTTCCCGGAATCGCTCGAAGGTGGTGGGAGGGCCGGGATCGACGATGGCCAGGCCTTCGTCGGTCTCGAGGAAGCAGGTGGCGATGTGTCCGGGGTGGCCGAGGTATTCCAGGTCGGCGAGCGTCGTGCCTGTCGCGATTGGATTCACGGCGTAATTATCCCCCCAGTCTCGCATTGTCGGAAGGTCGGAAGGCCGGAAGGTCGGAAAGGGCGGAAAAGGCGGAAAAGGCGGAAAGGGCGGAAAACTGTATCTTTCCTCCAGGTCCATTGGATTGATATGCGGAACCTCGTCTTAACCTTGGGTCTTGCCTGCCTCGCCGGGGTCCCGGTTGCGGCGCAGAATGGCCTGCCGGCCCGGCAGCCGATCTCCATGGCCGGGATCGAGCGGGTGGCCGGGAAGGTCGATTCAGTCTTCATCGACCGGACCGCCCGGGAGCACACCGTAGCCGGGGGCGACTGGGTGAGCTACCTGGCCGCACGGCTGGGCGCGGTACCGATTCCCGAGCCCAGCGGGATCATGGTCACGGTCGACTCCTCGAAGATCCTGGTGGTGGGGAAGATGTCGGATCTGCCACCCGAGACCCGGGACCTGTTCGGGCCGGTGGCCATGTTCGTCTCGCCTGACACCCCGCTCGAGGCCGAAGTCGTGATGGCGCCCACCGGTCCCGGTGCGGTGCGCTTCGTTCTTACCACGATCCGGGTCAACGGGTACCCGATTCCCGAATCGATCATGTCACGATTCCTGGCCCAGGTTGGCGCCCGATATCCTGTGTTGACCAGGACCGGGCGGGAGCTGCTGGTTGGGATCCCGGCGGACGGGCGGATTGCGTTGGTGCAGAACGGGGTCCGGCTCTGGGTGGTTGACTCAGTTTCCAGTCGCTGAAACAGGTCGCTGGTCACTAGTCGTTGGTCCTTAGTCTCGGCGGTTGAGATCAGGATGCTTCCCCGGGTTCTCGTGTCCTTCCAATTGGCTACGGCGACGCTCCTCACCGGCTGCGCCGACATCAGCGTCAATTTCGTTTCTTTCTCGACCTGGGGCGGGGCCCACGTGGGATTGATTATCACGATCCACGGCGCCGACGTGGAGTTCGACTGCGCCGCCGGCCGGATCGACGAGCCGATTCGCCCGGAGGACGGGCACTTCAGCG
>DASTEX010000265.1:0-6281 GCA_035709185.1 Gemmatimonadales bacterium | reverse complement strand
GGTGTTTCTTGCCCAACTCATCTTTGCGCTGGGCCAACAACCGGATGACCGGGATGGCTTCGAGGCCGCGAAGGGGCTGGCCCTGCGCCTCAACGGCCGGCTGATCGAGCAATCGGACGGGCAAGGTCTCCCTTCATCCCCGCCCGACAGCATGTTGTTCCCATGACCAGTGACACTGTCATTGCCGATCGCTACGAGATCATCCGGCAGCTCGGGCAGGGATCGTTCGCCCGGACCCTGCTGGCCCGGGACCGGGAACTGGATCGCCAGGTGGCCATCAAGGTCCTGCGTCCCCGCGATGCCCCGGACCTGAAGGCCTTCGAGCTGTTCGAGCGGGAGGCGCAGGTCCTGCGGGACCTGCGGCACCCGGCCATCCCGGCGATCCACGCCTTCCTCCGGGCGCCGTGGAACGGCTCGGAAGCGGCGTTCCTGGTGATGGAATACATCGAGGGCACCTCGTTCGCCGAGCTGATCGAGCACCGCCGGCATCTCGAACCGGAGCTGGTGCTGCACCTGCTGCTCGAGCTGTTAGGCGTGCTCGACTACCTCCACAGTCGGATGCCGCCGGTGCTGCACCGGGACATCAAGCCCGCCAACATCATCGTCCGCCCCGACGATGCGCCCGCCCTGGTGGATTTCGGCGCGGTGCGAAACGTCTTCCGGGGACCGGACGAACATGGCTCGACCATCGTCGGAACCTACGGCTACATGCCCTATGAGCAGTACATGGGGCAGGCCAGCCCGGCGAGCGACCTGTTCGCGCTGGGCGCCACCTTTCTCCATCTGATCACCGGCCGGGCGCCCCCGCAGTTCCTCGGGGCCTCGGGCCGGCTCGAGATCCCGGCCGACCTCCATTGCGACGAGCCGCTGCGCAGCGTGCTGTCCCGCATGCTGGCGTCAGCGCCGGCCGAGCGCTTCCAGTCGGCCCGGGAGGTGCGGGCCGCCCTGGTTGCCCGGCCGGCCGCCGGTCTCCCGGCAACCGTGAGTCCTTTGCCGGCTCCCGTTCCGCGGCAGCATCCCCTGGCGGCAGCGAGCCCGGCGCCTCGGGCCCTCGACCGTTCCCTCAGGAACCTGCTCAAGCGCTCGGCCTACTCGCCCTGGCAGCTGATGAACTCCACCACGAGGACGGACGGAATCTCGGCGATGCCGTTCCTGCTGGTGGTGCTGCTCTCGGTGGGAACCATCGGCATTCTGCCGGCGGTGTTCTGGAGCATCTACCTCAGCCGGAAGCGGCGGCTCAAGGCCTTCTTCAAATACGGATTGCCGGGCACCGCGCGGGTGGTCAACCTGGCGCCCGAGAACACCGGGTTCGGCGAGAAGCTGATGCGGGTCCGCTATGAGTTCGAAGCCGACGGACACCTGCATCGCGGTGTCGACCACGTTCTGCCCGCGCTGGCGGAATGGTGGGTGCCGGGCGAGGTCATCAACCTTCTCTACCGGCCGGACCGGGAATATGACAGCGTAATTGTCAGTCCTGTCTGACCGTCCGACCGTCTTGCCGGCTCTGGCCGGCAAGGTCAGCTTCCGTCATGGCCACCGATCGCCGCTCCTTCCTGCTCCAGACCGCCGGCGCCCTGACCGGCATCGCGCTCCTTCCCGAAGCGCTTCCCGCGGAGCCGCTGCGCCTGGCTGCGCCGGTGCGCCTGGGACTCATCGGAGCGGGACGGCAAGGGCGGGCCATCATCGGCGAGCTGCAGCAGATACCGGATGCTACCCTCGGGGTGATCTGCGATACCAACCCGGCTCGGCTCCGCACGGCGGCCGAACGGGCCCCCCGGGTGGAAACCGCCGCCGACCATCGGGCGGTCCTCGGACGGGCCGACATCGACGCCGTCATCATCGCGACGCCGACCCATCTGCATCGTCAGATCGTCACCGACGCCATTCAGGCGGGCAAGCACGTGTACTGCGAGACGCCGCTGGCGCACACCATCGAGGACGCGCAGGCGATGGTGCAGGCAGCGGCCGGAGCGACGAAGATCGTGGCCGCGGGACTCCAACCCCGGGCCAACCCGGTCTATCTCCGCGCCGCGAGCTTTCTCGGCTCGGACACGCTGCGCGAGCCGGTGTCCTTTCTTGCGCAGGCCAATCTCAAGACCACCTGGCGCTTCCCCGCCAGCGATCCGGCCATGGAGCAGCAGGTCAACTGGCGACTCGACCCCGAGGTGACCACCGGACTCGCCGGGGAGCTGGGATCGCACCAGTTCGCCGTCGCGGCGTGGTTCCTCGGGAAGCTGCCCGCCCGGATTACCGGGCGGGGCTCCATCCGGCTGCATCAGGACGGGCGCACCATTGCCGACACCGTTGCCGCCGAAATGGTCTGGCCCGATGGTGTAACCCTGCAGTGGAGCGCCACGCTGGCGAGTTCCTTCGCCGGCCAGTATGAAGTGCTGCACGCGGTGAACGCTTCGATCCGGCTGGCCGGGACCCACGCCTGGCTGTTCAAGGAAGTGGACTCGCCCACCCAGGGGTGGGAAGTGTACGCCACGCGGCAGCAGTTCTTCCGCGATGAAGGGATCGTGCTGGTGGCGGACGCCACCAAGCTGGCGGCGCAGGGCCGGCTCAAGGAAGGCGGGGGGCTGCCCCACACACCGCTCTATTACGCCCTCGCCGATTTCCTGACCGCCGCGGCCGAGGGGAAACGACCGGCCTGCTCCCTGGCCGATGCGTTCCCCGGCACCGCGTCAGGCATCCTCGCGCATCAGGCGATCGTTTCCGGGGAACCGGTGACGGTTCCCTCCGGACTCTGAAGGCGTTTCTCCGAACTCATGCAATGGTTCGCCGGTTTCCTGGCCGCAGTGCCGCTGTACGCCGTGGCGGCCCAGGAGATTCAGTACCAGCCCACCACCGTGCAGGTCTTCGATGGCCGGACCGCCACCGCCGAGCTGGGCCGGCTTGCCGTAGCCCCGGGCCAGTCCGGCCGCCGATTCACCATCGGGTTCTACCGGCTCCGTTCAACCGCGGCCCAGCCGGGATCGCCGGTGGTCTTTCTCATGGGCGGTCCGGGGATCCCGGCTACGCTGATGGCGAGGGTGCCACCCTACTGGACCCTGTTCGATCAGCTGCGTTCGGTCGGCGACGTCATTCTGGTGGACTATCGGGGGCTCGGGGAATCGTCACCCACGGTCGATTGCCCCGCGCCGCTCCAGCCGATTCACCGGGAATTCCTGCGGTCCAACGGCGCGTTGCTGGAAACCATGGGGCAGGTCTACGGCGCCTGCGCGGATCGGTGGCGGACCGAGGGGATCGAGCCGGCGGACTTCACCATCGATCGCGTCACCGATGATCTCGAAGTCCTGCGACGGGCCCTCGGCGTCCCGCGACTGAGTCTCATCGGATTCAGCTATGGCAGCCGGATCGCGCTGGAAATGGTTCGCCGCCATCCCGGCAGCGTGGACCGGCTGGTACTGCAGGGAGTCCTGGGCCCGGATCACACGGCCCGCATGCCATCCACCTTCGAAGCGGCCTTCGAACGGATGGCTTCGCTGGCGGCTGCCGACTCGGGGGTCCGGGGCTTCGCGCGTACGCTGCGCACCGATCTGCTGGCCCTCCTCGACCAGGTGGCCCGGGAAGACCTGGTGGTGCGGTTCGCCGCGCCGAACGGCGACTCCGTCACGGTTTCGATCGGCGTCGAGGGGCTCCAGACTATCCTGGTCGGGCGAATCACCGACCCCCGCATGCCGGCGCTGATCGCGACGCTTCGCGACGGCGACACTTCGGTTCTGGCCCGGATGGTGGAGACGGTCTACCGCGACCTGTCGGCCGGCGGCGGATCGCTGATGGCGCGGGCCCTGACCTGCTCGTCGCCCTCGACTCCGGCTACTCATGCGAAAGCGATGGCGGAGTCGCTGCACTCCAATTTCGGCTACCCGTTCGACAACCTGATCGTCGAAGCCGGCTTCTGCCGCCGCCTGGGGATTGCACCTTCCGCGACCGACGGCCGGGTGGCCAGTGACCGTCCCACCCTGTTCATCAGCGGCACGCTCGATGACCGAACCCCGCCTGGGAACGTCGAACAGCTGCTTCCGTCCTTCCCCAACGGCCGGCATCTCGTGGTCAACAACGGCGGCCACGAGCTGCTGGTCTACCCCTTCATTCAGGACGCCGTGGTCCGGTTTCTCTCCGGCCGGACCCCTGCCTCGCTGCAGGCCGAAGTCAGCCGGCCGCGTTTTCTCCCGATCGCCGAGGCCCGTCTGCCGCCGCGCCGCCCCGGCACCTAGGGCGTCGCGGACATGAGCGGAACACCACCGGCGCCACTGCCGGTTGCGGCGAGTCTTCCCGCCCTCCGCGACGCCCTGGAACACCCCGGCGTCGCGGTCCTTCAAGCGCCTCCGGGGGCGGGAAAGACCACCATCGTCCCGCTCGAGCTGCTGGACCAGCCGTGGCTCGCCGGCCGGCGGATCGTGATGCTGGAGCCGCGTCGGCTCGCCGCCCGCGCCGCCGCCCGCCGCATGGCCTTCCTGCTCCGGGAACCGGTCGGTGAAACGGTCGGTTACCGGGTCCGCTTCGACTCCCGGGTCTCGCCTCGAACCCGGATTGAAGTGGTCACCGAGGGTGTGCTCACCCGGATCCGCCAGGATGATCCCGCACTCGAGGGCATCGGGCTTCTGCTGTTCGATGAATTCCACGAGCGCAGTATCCACGCCGACCTGGGCCTGGCCCTCGCGCTGGAAACCCGATCGGTGCTGCGTCCCGATCTGCGGCTGCTGGTGATGTCGGCCACACTCGACGGGGAACGGGTCGCCCGCCTGCTCGATGACTCACCGGTCATAACCAGCCGGGGGCGGGAATATGCGGTCGAGATCCGCTATCGCCCACGGACGCAGGGCCAGCGGCTCGACGCCGCCGTGGCCGGGGTGATCCGGGAAGCGGTGGAGGCGCACCGGGGCGACATCCTCGGGTTCCTTCCCGGCGTCGCCGAGATCCGCCGGACCGGGGAACGCCTGGAGCAGTCTGCTTTGCCGCGGGGCATTCGGCTGCATCAGCTGCATGGCATGCGGTCCCTGGAGGAGCAGGACGCCGCCATTGTTCCCGCCCCGGCGGGAAGCCGCAAGGTGGTGCTGGCCACTTCGATCGCCGAAACCAGCCTCACCATCGAAGGCGTGGCCGTGGTGATCGACGCCGGACTGATGCGGGTTCCCCGATTCTCACCCCGCACCGGGATGAGCCGGCTGGAAACCGTGCGGGTGACGCGAGCCTCGGCGGAGCAGCGGCGGGGACGCGCCGGACGAACCGCGCCGGGCGTGTGTTACCGGATGTGGTCGGCGGCGGATGAGGCCGGCCTGGTACCGTTCAACACGCCCGAAATTCTTGCCACCGATCTGGCCGCGCTCGCGCTCCACCTCGCCGCCGCCGGCGTCAGGCACCCGGACCATCTGCGATGGCTCGACCCGCCGCCGGAATCGTCCTGGAACCAGGCCATCGAGTTGCTTGGCTTGCTGGGTGCGATCGATCGCGAGGGACGCATCACGCCCCGGGGCCGCGCCATGGCGGACCTGCCGATCCACCCCCGGCTGGGGCACATGATGATCGAGGCCCGTCGGTTGCAGCTGGGCAGCCTCGCCGCGGAACTCGCCGCGCTCCTCTCCGATCGCGACATCGCGCGCTCCGACTCGGGAGCCGAGGCGGATGCCGACATCAGGTTGCGGCTGGATGCGCTGCGTCGTGGAAGAGGTGTGCCCGGTCTCACGGTCGATCACGGCGCGCTGCGGCGGGCGCAGGCTGAGGCGGCTGAATGGCGCCGGCGGCTCCACGCGCGGGGGACGGCGGCGGAATCTGAGGCCGGCCGGCTGCTGGCGTTGGCGTATCCGGACCGGATCGCCCGGAGCCGGGGCGGCCCCGGACGGTTTCTCCTCCGCAACGGCCGGGGAGCGCGGTTGGGGTCCGGCCAGTCTCTCGCCCGGAGCGAGTGGATCGTCGCGGCCGACCTGGATGACGCCGGGAGCGAAAGTGTGATTCGCACCGCGGCGCCACTCGCGCCCGAGGTGGTGGAGGAGCTGGCCCGCGACGCCGAATCGGCGGACGAAGTCATCTGGGACGAAGGAACCGCTTCGGTGCGCCCCCGCAGGATTCGGCGACTCGGCGCCATCGTCATCGATGAGCGCAGCCTCCCCCGGCCCGACCCGGAACAGGTGAGAGCCGTCCTGCTCCGGGCGATTGCCAGCGCCGGCATCGAACGGTTGCCCTGGAGTGATGAGGCGCTGCTGCTGCGCCGGCGACTGGCATTCCTGCATCGGGTAGACCCTGACTGGCGCGATGTCTCGGACCAGGCACTGCTGGCC
>DASTEX010000264.1:0-2913 GCA_035709185.1 Gemmatimonadales bacterium | reverse complement strand
CTGCTCTGGTTCCGGAAGATCCGGACCAACCTCACCGCGCTGTTCGTGATCTCCATCTTCGTGAACATCGGCATGTGGTTCGAGAGGTTCGTGATCATCGCGTCCAGCCTGGCCAATGATTACGTGCCCTATGCTTGGGGTCAGTCGACGCCGACCTGGGCCGACTGGGGCATCCTGCTGGGCTCGTTCGGGTGGTTCTTCATGTATTTCCTGCTCTTTGCCCGGACCTTCCCGATCGTGGCGATCCAGGAAATCAAGGAGATGATCCCGATGCCGCGGAGGAGGGCGCACTGATGGCCAGGCAACCGGTTCCCGGGGTGCTGGGGTCGTTCATCCATATCGACGCCGCCATCGACGCCATCCGGACGCTGCGCCGCGCCGGCCACCAGGATCTCACGGTCTACAGCGCGGCCCCCAATCACGAAATCGAGGAGGCGCTGGGCACGGGCAGCAGCTGGGTTCGCGCCTTCACCCTCTTCGGCGGCCTGGCCGGATGTGCCGCCGGGTACTTCATGACCACCTGGATGTCGTACGACTGGCCGCTCCTGGTGGGGGGGAAGCCGATCGCCAGCCTGCCGCCGTATGTCGTCATCATGTTCGAGCTCACGATTCTGCTGGGCTCGCTGAGCACCGTTGCCGGCATGATTCTCCTGCCCCGGCTCAAGCAGATCCGGGGCCGGAAGTTCGATCCGCGCTTCACCGACGACCGGATCGGGATCTTCGTTCCGGCCCAACGGGCCAACATCGGTGAGGTCCGGCGGGTCCTGGAACAGGCCGGCGCGGTGGAGGTGACGCATGAAGGCTGAGCTGCGGACCGCCGCGGTGCTGGCCGTGCTGGCGCTGGGCGGCTGCGACTTCTACTACGATCGAGTCCCGTCGCCGGATGACGCGCTCAAGCTGATTCCCTGGTTCGACCACATGATCACCTCGCCGGCGCTCCATCCGTATGAGTCCGGCGCGGTGCCGCGCAACACGCCGCCCGGCACCGTACCGGTTCACCGCACCGAAGGCGACTGGCGGGCGGCGTGGGATGCGGGCGATCGGGCCGGAGCCGACCTGATCCGGAATCCGCTGACCGACCCCGCCGCCACGCTCGCGCGGGGCGACTCGGTGTACCAGGTGTTCTGCGCGGTGTGTCACGGCCAGGCCGGAGCCGGCGACGGCCCGGTCGGCCGCCGGGTCGGTGCGCCGTCTCTGCTCACCCCGGTGGCCCGGGCGCTCTCCGACGGTCACATCTACAGTCTCATCCGGTACGGCCGCGGCGTCATGCCCCGCTACGGCGACAAGATCTACGATACCGGCGACCGCTGGGCGGTGGTGAACTACGTCCGGAAGCTTCAGGCCGATGCCGGAGCCCCCGCGGCTCCGGGAGGAGACGACTGATGGCCGACCTGGAGCTCCGCGACCGCCTGGTAGAGCACGCCCTCCAACCGGGCCGTTATGCCGGCATGCTGCGGACCGGCATCCTCCTGAGCGTCGTCGGGCTGGTGCTGTTCATTGTGGCGCTGACCGGCGCGGGAGCCGTCCGGGCGTGGCAGGCCTTCCATGTCAACTGGTTGTTCTTCACCGGTCTCGCCGGCGGCAGCGTGGCGCTGACGGCGGTGTACAAGCTGGCCAACGCCAAGTGGGCCGGACTGGTGCTCCGGTTCGCCCAGGCCGCCGCCGCCTTTCTCCCGATCTCCCTGCTGGGCCTGATCGCCATCTTCACGGTCGGCTACGAACCGATCTACGGCCACATGCAGGAGCAGCTGCATTCGCTGCAGCACGGTAAGGCGGTGTGGCTGTCGCACTCCTTCATGGCCCTGCGGCTGATCGCGGTGATCGCCGCGCTGCTGATTCTCGGCTGGCTGCTGATCCGGGCTGACATGGCACCGGACCTGTTCTTTGCCCGGGGCAAGGTCGACTCCCGGCGCCGCGGTCTCTACGAATCGTGGAGTAACGGATTCGACGGAACGACCCAATCGCGCGACCGGCAGCACACCCGCATCAACCGGCTGGCCGGGATCTTCGTCCCGGTCTATGCCCTGGGGTTCACGCTGGTCGCGTTCGATATGATCATGGCGCTCCAGCCGCACTGGTTCTCGAACCTGCTGGGCGGCTTCTTCTTCATGGCGTCGTTCCTGGGGGCGCACACCCTGCTGGCCCTCACGATGCTGTACGGGGAGCGTCAGACCGGGGTGTACGACCTGATCAGCCCCAAGCAGCGGCACGACCTGGGCAAGATGATCTTCGGCTTTACCGTGTTCTGGACCTATCTGATGTGGGCCCAGTACCTCGTGATCTGGTACGGCAACCTTCCGGAGGAGACCGGGTTCGTCTTCTCCCGGCTGTGGGGCCCCTGGCGCCCGGTCGGCGCGGCCGTGGGCGTGGGGATGTTCCTGATTCCGTTCTCCGGGCTGCTCGGCGTGGCGCCCAAGAAGAACCGGGTCACGCTGGGTCTCTTCGCCGCGATCAGCCTGGTGTCGCTCTGGCTCGAGCGCTACCTGCTGGTGCTGCCGTCGATCACGCCGGAGCACGGCCCGCCGGTGGGACTGCCCGAAGCCGCGGCCACGCTGCTGATGGGGGGATTGTTCCTGCTCTGCTATGCGCTCTTTGCGCGCACGTTCCCGATGGTGTCACCCCGCCTGGCCGAGGTCACGCTCGACCGGGAGGTGCACCACGCGGCGGCGGCCGCGGAGTTCGAGCACGACGAATCGCCGCGCGATTACGTGGACGAGAAGACGATCGAGCAGGATAAACACCACCACTAGCTGTCAGCGGTCAGCTATCGGTGAACGAGGTTCGGCGATCACCTTCCGGGCAGCGGCAAATGAAACAGCCGGCGGAGCAACTCCGCCGGCTGTTCTCCTGCAGCAGACAGCTGACAGCTGATAGCCTACGGCTATTTCAGAACCACTCCCGCGGCCAGTGCAT
>DASTEX010000263.1:0-4094 GCA_035709185.1 Gemmatimonadales bacterium | reverse complement strand
GGGACCGGTGACCCTGGATGCGGTCAACCGCATGCTGGTGGGGCAGGCTCCCGCTGAAGCCGCGTTCGAGGCCGCCGCGGCCGAGGTGGAGCGGCAGCTCGATCCTCCCGGCGACATCCACGCTTCCGCGGCCTACCGGCGCCGGCTGGCGCGGGTACTGACTCTGCGAGCCCTCCGCGTGGCGGCGGAGCGGGCTCTCCGGCCGATGGGTGCTGCATGACTGCCTCGAGCCAACCGGTTGCCCTTCCTCCGGGCCCGCTGTCGAACGCCGATCTGGCGCCGACGCCGGCCAGCGGCCGGACCTGGAACCAATGGCACTTCGCTTCGCTCTGGATCGCGATGAGCGTGTGCATCCCGACCTACATGCTGGCCGCGAGTCTCATCAACGCGGGTCTCAACTGGTGGCAGAGCCTGGCCGCGATCTTTCTGGGGAATGCCATCGTGCTGGTGCCGATGCTGGTGAACGGGCACGCCGGCACCCGCTACGGCATTCCGTTCCCGGTGTACGCCCGCGCCGCGTTCGGCACCGCGGGTGCCCATGTTCCGGCGCTGCTCCGGGCCATCGTGGCCTGCGGCTGGTTCGGCATTCAGACCTGGGTGGGCGGTCTGGCCATCAGCGAGCTGGCCGGTATCGTCTGGCCCGGCTTCCGCGGGCTGGGCGGCGACTGGACCTTCATGGGGTATGGGATGCCGGCGTTCCTGGGATTCGGGATCTTCTGGCTCATGAATCTCTACTTCGTGTGGGCCGGCACCGACTCGATCCGCTGGCTCGAGACCCTGGCCGCTCCCTTTCTGATCGTCGTGGGGCTTGGCCTGCTCTGGTGGGCGGCGGATCGGGTGGGCGGACTGGGAGCCATCCTGCTCGGATCGGGCGCCCTGAACGCACCGCCGCCCTCCCCATCCGGGGGGAGCTTCCTGCTGGGACTGTTCCTGCCCTGGGTGACCGCCATGGTGGGGTTCTGGGCCACGCTGGCGCTCAACATCCCCGATTTCACCCGCTACGCCGCGCGGCAGCGCGATCAGATGATCGGCCAGACCGTGGGACTGCTTACCACCATGCCGCTCTTCGCCTTCGTTGGCATCGCGGTCACCGGGGCCACGGTGGTGCTTTATGGCGAAGCGATCTGGAACCCGGTGGAGCTGATCGGCCGCCTGGCAGCCGAGAGCGGGTCGCGGGTGCTGCCGCTGATCGCCCTGGTGGTGATCCTGGTTGCCACTCTCACCACCAACATCGCGGCCAACGTGGTAGCCCCGGCCAATGTCTTCGCCAACCTCAATCCGCGGCGGATCAGTTTCCGGCTGGGCGGGCTGCTGGCAGCGCTGATCGGGGTGCTCATCTTCCCCTGGAAGCTGCTCGACGCATACCAGACCTGGCTCCTCAGCTACTCGGGCCTGCTCGGCGCGGTGGGTGGCGTGCTGATGTGCGATTACCTGGTCCTTCGCCGGGGCCGCCTGTCTGTGCCGGATCTCTATCGGGAGCAGGGGATCTATTCCTACCGCCACGGCGTGAATCGCCGGGCTCTGGTTGCGCTCGTGGCCGGAGTGCTGGTGGCCCTCACGGGTACGCTTCATCCCGCACTCGCCTTCCTCTTCCGGGGAGCCTGGTTCACGGCAGCGATCGTCGCCTTCACGCTCTACTACCTGCTCATGCGGGCTGCGCCGTATCCTCTCACGGTTCCTTCGGAGGCCTGATGCAGATCTTCGATCTCTCCCAGCCCCTCAACCAGGAAGTGTCCTTCTGGCCCTACTATCCGCCCTTCGAAGTGAAGTACATCAAGCGGAAGGCGGAGCACGGCGTGAACGCGCAATACATCCAGACGTCGAATCACATGGGTACCCATCTCGACGCACCGCGGCATTTCGTGACCGCGGGAAGAACCATCGACGAGATCCCGGTGGAATGGCTCTGCGGGCCGGGGGCCATCGTCGATCTCCGCGACGAGATGCACGATCTGGGGGTATACACGCCCGAGATGATCGAGCGCCGGGTGACGGTCAAACCGGGCGATCTGCTGCTGCTGCACACCGGCTGGCACCGGTACGCCCAGTTCGGGAGCGAGCCCGACGAGGAGCGCTACATCCATATGCATCCCGGAGCCCATCCCGATATGGTCCCGTGGCTGCTCGAGAAGCGGATCCACATCTGGGGAGTGGACTGCGTCTCGACCGATCACCCGATGAACCTCCCGATCGGCCGGTTCCTGGGGAAGGGGATGCACGGCCACTGCGACCGGGTGCGGGCCCGGGCGGAGGAACTCTTCGGTGGTCCCCAGGGGGTGGCGGAGATGTTCCCGGATTCGGCCTACCAGCTGACCCACAACGCGCTCTTCCCCCACGACTGCATGCACATCGAAAACCTGGGCGGTTCGATCGATACGCCGGAGCTGCAGAACCGGCGCTGCATCGTGGGCTGCTTTCCCTGGAAGTTCAAAGGCGGTGAGGCGGCGTTCTGCCGGACCGTGGCCTGGCTGGGTGAATGGCCGACCCTGTAGGCGGGCAGGCGGGCGGGCGGGCAGGCGGGCCGTTTTCAACCGCCGTACAGATTGCGCAGGCGGTCCGCGGGCGGTCGCTCGCGCCAACGGAGGTCATTCGGGCAACGCTCGAGCGGATCGAAAAGGTCAATCCCGATCTCAACGCAATCGTCACCCTGAACCCCGGCGCGCTGGACGACGCCCGCGCGCTGGAGCAGCGGCTGGCGCGCGGGGAGGATCCCGGCCTGCTGGCCGGAGTGCCGGTTGGCATCAAGGACGTCACTCCGGTGGCGGGACTCCGCACCACCTACGGCTCACCGCTCTATCGGAATCACGTTCCGGCCGAGGATGCGCTGGTGGTGCGGCGGCTGCGTGAGGCCGGCGCCATCATCGTGGGGAAGACCAATACACCCGAATTTGCCGCGGGCGGGAACACCTGGAATGACGTCTTTGGCCGGACCCGCAATCCGTGGAACCGGGAGCGGAGTGCGGGAGGATCGACCGGCGGGGGCGCAGCGGCGCTGGCCACCGGGTTGATCGCCATCGCCGAAGGCACCGACCTGGGTGGTTCGCTCCGGATCCCTGCTTCCTTCTGCGGTGTGGTCGGGCTCAGGCCCTCACTGGGACTAGTCCCCACCTGGCCCACGGATTGGACCTTCGACACGCTCCAGGTGACCGGTCCCCTGGCGCGCACCGCCGAAGACGTAGCCGCCGGGCTGCAGGCGATGGCAGGCCCCACGCCACTGGCCCCACTCGGCGTGCCGGCGGAAGGGCGGGATTTCGTCGGAGCGGTGCGCCGGGGTCCCCGGTCCGAGGTGCGGCTGGCCTTCTGTCCTGATATCGCCGGGATCGGGATCGATGCCCCGGTTGAAGCAGCCTGTCGTGCAGCCATCGAGGCCCTGTCGCGGGCCGGGATTGCGGTAGAGGAAGTGCGGCTCGATCTGTCCGATGGGCGCGACGCCTTCCTGGCGCTTCGGGGATTGTGGTTCGTCACCTGGATGCACGACCGGCTGGACCAGATCGACGGCTTCGGCGTCAACGTGCGCAACAATACCCGGGCGGGCCTGGAAGAGCGGGCGCTGGATATTGCCGCGGCGGAGAAGACCCGGGGCCGGATCTGGCACCGGATGCGCGAGCTGCTCGCGCAGTACGACCACCTGCTCACCCCTACGATGGCCGTGTCGCCCTTCCCGGTGGAGGAGAACTTTCCCCGCACCGTCGGCGGCAGAGAGATGCCGACCTACGTGGACTGGATCGCCCCCACGTTCGTGCTCAGCCTCACCGGGCTTCCCGTGGCGTCGGTGCCCTGCGGACTGGATGCCGAAGGCCTTCCGGTGGGGATGCAGATCGTGGGCCGGCCCTTCGGGGAAGAAGACGTGCTGGCGCTGGCGGGACTGATTCAGGAGCTGGTTCCGCTTCCGTTAGCCGTTAGCCGTTAGCCATTAGCCGTTAGCCGTTAGCCGTTACCACAGTTGGCGGTTAGCCGTTTCAACCGTTAGCCGTAAGGGAGGCTCTGCATAGGCGTAGCGCTGTCGCGACCGGCGCGTGCGCAAAGTCGGTCGCCCGGCCTCGGGGGCCGGTGCGGCCGATTCCGCGGTCGCTTCGTTTCGGGGGAATTCGCTC
>DASTEX010000262.1:0-7303 GCA_035709185.1 Gemmatimonadales bacterium | reverse complement strand
TCGGCCAGGCGGCGGGACTGCTTCAGGTCCGGCAGGAACGACCCGCTGCCGGTCTTGATGTCGAGCACCAGCCCGGTGAGGTCCTCGGCCAGCTTCTTGGACATGATGCTGGCGGCGATGAGGGGAACGGACTCGACCGTACCGGTCACGTCGCGCAACGCGTAGAGCTTCCGGTCGGCCGGCACCAGCTGGGGAGTCTGGCCCAGCATCACGACTCCGATCCGATCGAGCTGCACCCGGGCCTCGGCCAGGGTGAGGCCGGTCCGGAATCCCGGGATCGCCTCCAGCTTGTCGAGGGTCCCCCCGGTATGCCCCAGACCCCGCCCCGAGATCATCGGGACTGCCACACCGCAGCACGCGAGCAGGGGGGCCAGCAGCAATGAGGTCTTGTCCCCGACCCCTCCGATCGAATGCTTGTCCACCCGGGGCAAGGGAAAGCCGGTGAGGTCCAGCCGTTCGCCCGAGAGCAGCATGGCGTCCACCAGCTCGTTCAGCTCGTCCGGCTCGAGGCCGCGGAAGAACACCGCCATGGCCATCGCCGCCATCTGGTAATCCGGCACCTGGTCCGCCACGTACGACTCGATCAGGGCCCGCCACTCGCCGGATCCGAGCGGGTGCCCGTCCCGCTTACGTTCAATGAGCCGCGGGACGGACGGGCTGACGGTCGAACGGTCTGACGGACGGTTACTCATGCGATGGTGGTTGCCACTGTGGTTCACAATGCATGCGGGCGTGCTCCATGCCGTGCAGGGAGATATGGACCCTCGCGCCACGGCCGACCGTTATGAGTCGGCCCTCCGGCGGGATTCGCTCGATGCCGAAGCCCACTGGCGCGCCGCGGTTGCGCTGATCGACCTCGGCAAGCAGACGCCGGACAACGTGAAAAGCACCGCGCGCGACTCGCTCTACCGGCTGGCGGAACGCTATGCGCGGCGCGCGGTGCAGCTCGCGCCGGAAAGGGCCGCCGCCCGCTTTGCCCTGGCCCTGGCCCTGGGGCGATCAGCCCTTACCCGGGGACGGAAGGAGCGGGTCCGCTCTGCCCGCGAGATCCGGGACGAAGCGGAGCGGGCGATCGAGCTCGATCCGGCTCACGACGGCGCGTGGCATGTGCTGGGGCGATGGCACGCCGAGGTCGAGCGGCTCTCCAACCTGGAGGAGTTCTTCGCCCGGACCTTCCTCGGCGGCGCCGTCCTCCGTGAGGCATCGTACGCCGAAGCTGCCCGCTGCCTGGAGCGCGCAGTGGAGCTGCGGGGCGACTTCATCTATCACCGGCTCGATCTGGCCGAGGTGTACATCGAGCTGAAACGCTGGGGTGAGGCCCGGGCGCAGCTTCGCACCATCCAGGACCTCCCGGCAAAGGATGTTCTGGATCACGTGCATCGAGCCCGCGCCGGTGTGCTGCTGGAGCGGATCCGGACCAAACGCTGACACAATCGGGCGATCGGGCGATCGGGTGATCCCGCGATCGTATCCCGAGCTCGCGTCATGATCGCCAGATCGCTGGATCGCTGGATCCGGGTCAGCTCCGGATCTGTTCCAGCCGGCGCCGGGCGCGGCGACCGAATTCGCCTACCCGGTCCTCCGCTTCGTCCCGCAGCCGGTCGAACCGGCGACGCAGCCGGCGCCGCGTAGCGTGTCCCGACGCCGGAGCGTACAGCACGCCGACTGCCAGTCCCACCAATGCACCGACCAGGATCCCCGTGGCGAAGCTGGCAATGCCGCCGTGGCCGTTCTCGAGGATTTCGTAATCGTCGTCCGTCATGGGCAGCTCCCTCAACTCCCGTGGCATCTCCGGCACGGTCAGCGTGCCGGCTGGTGAATCCTATCCGGGCAACCGCGCAATCATCAACTTGACCTTGCCACGGTGCTCGGGTCATGTTGTCACGCCAATGCCCCACACTCAATTCGCGGCGCCGTCCGAAGTGCAGCGGCTCCAGGACCGGATCGAGGAGCTCGAGCGGGAGCGAGCCCGGCTGCTGGCCCTGATCGAGATCCTGCGGGACCTCACCGGGTCGCTCCACTACCCCGACATCGTCCAGAGCGTCACCCGCCGACTGGGCAATCTCTTCGGCCTCGATCGCTGCTCCGTGTTCCTGGCGGCGCGAGCCGGCGGGCCCGACGTGCACCTGGTGGCCAGCTACGAGGATCCGGCGATCCGGAACCACCTGGTGGATCTGAGCCGGTATCCCGAAATCCGTCGCTCGCTCGAAACCGGTCAGGTGGTCTACATCGCCGACGCGCTGGCCGATCCTTCCCTGGCCGCCGCCGCGCCGCAACTCGCCTCCCGCCGGGTCCGGTCGATCACGGTGGTCCCTCTGACCTGGCAGGGTCACGTCATCGGCACGCTCTTTCTCAGGACGTATCGCGACGGTCAGCCATTCACCAACGAAGACGTCGAGTTCTGCCGGGTGGTGGCGGAGGCCACCGCCCGGGCGCTGCGGGTGGCGCATCGGATGGAGCGGCTCCAGGCCCGCCAGGGCGTGCAAGCGCTGGTGGTGGCCGAGCGCGAGCGAGCCGGGATGCTCGCATTTATCCGCCGGCTGCTGGACGCCTTCGCCGAGCGGGACCGCGGGACTGCCGAGAACGTGCTCCCCAGGGTCTCCGGTCAGGAGCTGGATCGCCTGGTGGGCGTCGCCCTTACCGTCATCAGCCAGGAAGCCCGGGGATCCCAGCCCCCTCCCAAGCCGCAGGAATGAGCCAGTCGCTGACCCGCCGCGCCGCGGAGCTCCGCCGCGTGATCGAGCGGGCCAACCAGGCGTACTACGAACGGGATGCGCCGGAGATTTCCGACGCTGAATACGACCGGCTGCTCCGGGAGCTGGTGCAACTCGAGTCCGAGCATCCCGACCTGCGAACGCCCGACAGTCCCACGCATCGGGTCGGCGGCGCCCCGGCGCAGGCCCTTCAGAAGCACACCCACCATGTGCCCATGCTCTCGCTGGCCAATGCCTTTTCGGCCGACGAGCTGGCGGCATGGGAAGAACGCAACGTGCGAATCAACCCGGATGTCATCCGGGGCGGGTACACCACCGAAATCAAGATCGACGGGGCGGCGGTAAGCCTGACCTACGAAGGGGGTCGGCTGGTGGTCGGCACCACCCGCGGCAACGGCATCATCGGCGAGGACGTAACGGCCAACCTGCGGACGGTCGAGGATATTCCGCTCCAGCTCAAGGGCAATGGTCACCCCGAGGCGATGGAGATCCGGGGCGAGGTCTACATCCCATTCGTGGCGTTCGAGAAACTGAACCAGGCCCGCGCCGCGGAAGGCGATCCTCTCTTCGCCAACCCGCGCAATGCCGCGGCGGGAGGGTTACGGCAGCTCGATCCGGCCCTCACCCGCCGGCGACGGCTCCGGTTTTTCGCCTACACCGTGGAAATCATCCGAGGCCGGCTCGAGGCGCCGACCCAGCACCAGGTGATGCAGCTGCTGGAGTCGTGGGGCCTCCCGGTGGCGCCCCACCACGAGCAGCACGCCGACCTCGCCGCGGTGCAGTCGCGCATCCCGGATTACGAGCACCTGATCGAGCAGCTGCCCTTCGCGGCGGACGGCGTGGTGGTGAAGGTCAACCGGCGCGACCTGCAGGAGGATCTGGGCGTGGTCGGTGGCCGGGAACCCCGCTGGGCCATCGCCCGCAAGTTCGCGCCCGATGTGGCCGTGACCCGCCTGCTCGAGATCCGGATCAACGTGGGCCGGACCGGCGCGTTGAATCCCTGGGCCGTGCTGGAGCCGGTGGAACTGGCCGGGGTCACCGTGTCCAGTGCGACGCTTCACAACGAAGACGTGATCAACGCCAAGGACGTCCGGATCGGGGACTGGGTGGAGGTGGTCCGGGCTGGCGAAGTGATCCCCCAGGTGCTGGGGCCGGTCCGCGAGCGCCGGACCGGAGAGGAGCGGCCCTTCGCCATGCCGGTCAAGTGCCCCGCCTGCCAGCAGCCGGTGGAGCGTCCTCCGGACGAGGTCATGTCCTATTGCGTGAACCCGGGATGCCCGGGCCGGATTTTCGAAGGCCTGGTGCATTTCGCCTCCCGGGAAGCGATGGACATCCGGGGACTGGGGGGAGAACGGATCCGGCAACTGCTGGAAGCAGGACTGGTTACGGACGTGGCCGACCTGTATCGGCTCACCCCGGCACAACTCGTGCAACTGGAACGGTTTGCAGCACAGTCCGCTCACCAGCTGGTGCAGGCGATCGCGGCCTCGAAAGAGAAGCCGCTTTCGTGCCTGCTGTTCGCGCTGGGCATCCGGCACGTCGGGAAGACGGTCGCGGTCACGCTGGCTCGGCGCTTCGGGACGCTGGAGGCGATTGCCACCGCCAGCCGGGAGACCATCGAAGCGGTGCCGGGAGTGGGCGATACCATCGCGTCGGCGGTCACGGACTGGTTCCAGCATCCGAAGAACCTGGATCTGGTCGAACGGCTCCGCGCCGCCGGCCTCCAGCTGAATGAGCCGCAGGCCACGGTGGTCCGCGGCGGTCCCCTCAGCGGTCAGACACTGGTGCTGACGGGAACCCTGCCGACGCTCAAGCGGAGCGAAGCCAGAAAGCTGATCGAGCACGCCGGCGGGCGGGTGGCCGACGCAGTCTCGCGCAAGGTGAATACTGTGGTGGCCGGCGACGAAGCCGGCAGCAAGCTGGAAAAGGCCCGCCAGCTGGGCCTCTCGATCATCGATGAGGCGGAGCTGCTCCGCCGGATTGCCGGAACCTGATTCGTTACCTCAACCGATGGCGCCGACCATGGAAACCCAGACTCTCTCGTTAGGCCGCCGTTCGCTTCACCAGCTGAGAGCCGCACTCGAACGCGCCCTTGGCGTGCAGGCCGCCCCGTTGCTTCAGGAAGCCGGGTTCGCCAGCGGTGAGGCGGTGACCACCGCGCTGCAGGCCTACGTGAAGGAGCATTACGGCGTGGACCGGGTCCAGGACCTGGATGCACAGTACTTCGCCGAGGCGCTGAGCGGATTCTTCGGCGAACAGGGCTGGGGCCGGGTCAGCGTTTCCCCGATGGGCCAGACGGTGCTGCTGATCGACTCGAGCGACTGGGCGGAGGCCTCACCCGGGGGTGGCCCCTACCCTTCCTGCCACATCTCGGCCGGGCTGCTGGCCGACGTGTTCTCTCGCCTGGCCGGGGGCCAGTTCGCCGCCATGGAAGTCGAATGCCGGAGCCGGGGCGACAGCCGCTGCCGCTTTCTGCTGGCCGCACCCGAAACGCTGACCCTGGTGTATGAGCGGATGACCCACGGACTGTCCTACGAGGCGAGCCTGGGGACAGCCGACAACTGTTAGGGGAACTCGACTCCTTCGACCACCAGATCCGGCAGGCATCTCGCGCCGACCCATCCCGCATTCGCACCGACCGCCACCACCCGGTTGAGCCACTCGAACACGTTTCCCTTCAGCACGGCGCGCTCGTAGCGGCCGGTGATTTCCCCGCCGGACACCTGGTAAGCCCAGGACGTGGCAAGCACCACCTGTCCGTCATCGCAGCGGCCAACCGGATGCGGCAGATCGCGAATCAGCACGCCATCACCCGTGGCCCGGGCCAGCTCCGGTTCGGCGGCGTCGCCGGCATCCAGCACCAGGTTCGACCATCCGGTCCAGGCCGGAGCTCCCGCTGCCCGCCGTCCGTGGCCGGTGGGAGGAATGCCCAGCCGCGCCGCGGTGGCGAGATCGGCCAGCGCGCCCAGCAGCACGCCGTCGCGAATCAGCGTCTGGCGCCGGCAGACGACCCCCTCGTCATCCACCGGCCGGGAACCCGGCCGCGCGGGAGCAAGCGCGTCGTCGTGCAGGGTGAGGCGGCTCGACAGCAGCGGCTCCCCGGCATGGAAGGGGGACCGCCCGTCCGAAACCCAGATGTTGCGACCGATGAGTGCCTGGCAGACCGGGACCAGCACCGCGGCGACGGCTCGGGGCGACAGCCAGACATTCACCGGTCCGGCCGGCGGGTCGCGGTCGAGCAACGGCGGCGAGAGACGCTGCTCCACTTCGCCGACCAGCTCCGCCAGCATGGGCTCGTCCGGAACCGAGTTGGCCGCGGCGTGCAGCCGGAGGTCACCGGTCGAGTCGCCCGCACGAAAGCTCAGGTGTACGCCGAGGCCTGCTACCGTCGCGTCGTATCCGGTCATGACGCCGTGAGTATTCGCCACATCGACCCGCCCGACGGAGCGCTCGGCCCAGACATCCACCGTGCGCTCCGAGCGAATCAGGCGGTCGTTCAGCTGACGGGCGACTCCGAGCAATTCCCGAACGCCGAGCGCGGCCGTCGCCGGCACGGCGGTGAAGGTCTCCGGGGTCGGCGAGGGCGCCGGTGCCAGCAGCCGTCCCTCCGATCCGTGCCTGGCGCTCAGGATGGCGCTCTCGATCAGGCCTTCGGCCTGGCCGTCAGCCCGAGTGGAGGACCCGATCCGGCCTTCATCCTCCACCCGCAGATGGGTCTGCCGGGTGACCGATTGCGCCACCTCTTCGCCGGAGTGGCCCAGGCTGACCGTGATGGTCTCGTCGGCCGTCACCAGCGCGTCCGCGAAGGCCACGCGCTGGCGCACGGAATCGATCAGGTGACCGATCATGCCGGCTCTCCCACGGCAACATCGATCAGGCGGACGTGGGGCGCCCCCGTGCTCACCGGAGCCCGCCCGGCGCCCAACCGGTCGCACCACGAGGCGGTACCATCCCACTGGAAATCGCCGGCCACCAGATCGATCTGTCCCAACAGCGCGAGGATGCTGTCAGCCAGGGTGACGCCCTTCACCGGCTCAGCGGGCTGGCCCTGGCGGATCATCCGGGCAAAGCCGGCCCGCAGTCCAACCCGGTGCTGGTCCAGGCTGGCGCTCACTACATCCTCGATCAGCACGCCGGCTTCGATGCCGTCCATCAGATCCGACGGCGCGGCCTTCCCGGCCGTGAGGTAGGTGTTGGACAGCCGGGCGCGGGGAACGTCCCCCCCTCCACCGAACGCGCTGCCGGTAGGCGCGGCCCCAGCCGCGGCGGCTGAACTCCGGGTGTGCAGGTGACCGACGACCACGCCGTTCTGCACCAGGGTGGTTTTGCGGGGCAGAAGTCCTTCGTGATCGAAGCTCCGCGTTCCCCGCATCCCGATGACCGTGGGATCATCTTCGACGGTCAGGGACTCGGGGCCCAGCCGGGTCCCCAACGGGAGCGGCGCCGGATGATCGCGGTCGCCATCCGCCTGACAGAGGTGCCCCACCGCGCGATGGGCCAGCAGGCCGGCGGCGCGGTTGCCCAGCACCACAGGGTAGCGCCCGGCGCGTACCGGCGTGGCGTAGAGCATCAGGACGGCGCGCTCGGCC
>DASTEX010000261.1:0-6081 GCA_035709185.1 Gemmatimonadales bacterium | reverse complement strand
AACGGTCCGCCCGTCCGCCCGTCCGCCCGTCCGCCCGTCCGTCGAAGAAACGCCGTCCCGGCAATAAGCGTAGATTCGAGAAGCCCCCCACCCATCGCGGAGCTCGAGAGATGCGTTTCATCCTGAATTGCGCGGTTGCCCTTTCCCTGGTCCTGCCCCTTGGCGCAGCGGCCCAGGATCAGGTCACCGTGTTCACCAATGTCACCGTCATCCCGATGGACCGGGAGCGCACCCTGCCCAACCACACGGTGGTGGTCCGGGGGCAGCGGATCGTCGAGGTGGGCCCGTCCAATCAGGTCCGTCCGCCGGCCGGCGCCCAGATGGTCGACGGCCGGGGAAAGTGGCTCATGCCGGGCCTGGCCGAGATGCACGCGCACATTCCGCCCGGCCAGGCGCCGGCGGCCCAGATCGAAAAGGTCCTTGCCTATTATGCGTTGAACGGCGTGACCACGGTCCGGGGCATGCTGGGCGATCCGCGGCATTTGCCGTATCGCGAGAAGGCCAACCGGGGCGAGATCCTGAGCCCCACCATCTACACCACCGGCCCTTCGCTCAACGGCAACAGTATCCCCACCGTCGAGGCGGCTATCAAGGCCGTCACCGAGCAGAAGGCCGCCGGCTACGATCTGATGAAGATCCACCCCGGCATCACGCGGACGGTGTACGACTCGATGGCCGCCACGGCCAAGCGGCTCGGCATCCGGTTCGCGGGCCATGTTCCGCTCGACGTCGGTATCCGGCGCGCGCTGCAGCACGGACAGTGGACCATCGATCACGTTGACGGCTACATCGAAGGGCTCGCTCCGGAGGGGGCGCAGTCCCAGTTCTTCGCGTTCAACCTGGTGGACCAGGCGGACGAGACCAAAATCCCCGAGCTGGTGGCGGCGACCAAAGCGGCCGGTGCCTGGATCGTTCCGACCCAGAGCCTGTTCGAATCGATGATGGGCGGGAAGTCAGCCGACGAGCTCGCCGCAATGCCCGAGATGAAGTTCTGGCCCGAAGCGACGATCAATCAGTGGAAGCAGGCGACGGCCAACACCCGGCAGCAGCTGGGCGTGACCCCGGAACGCTCGAAGCAATACCTCGAGCTCCGCGGCCGGATCATGCAGGCCCTGTATCAGGGTGGGGTTCCCTTCCTGCTGGGCTCGGACGCGCCCCAGTGGTGGAACGTGCCCGGCTTCTCGATCCTCCGTGAAATGGAAGCGATGGTCAAAGCCGGATTCACACCCTTCCAGATCTACCAGAGCGGCTCGATCAACGTCGCGCGCTACTTCGGCGTGGAAAACGAGGTGGGCACGGTCGCGGCCGGCCGGCGGGCCGACCTGGTGCTGCTCGACGCCAACCCGCTCGCGAACGTCTCCCATTGGGGCCAGCGGGCCGGCGTGATGGTGCGGGGGCGGTGGTATGACGCGGCTGAGATCCAGCGGCGGCTCGGGGAGCTTTCCAAGGGCTAAGGACTTAGGACTTGGGACTTAGTCCACACCGCCCCACCCAAATTCGCGCGCCGTAGTGTTGGGGCGGGGTGGGGGACTAAGTCCTAAGTCCTAAGTCCTTGCAGTCACTTTCCCATGGCTTCCCGGATCCGCTCCACCTGTCCCAGGTGTCGTTCCGCGTGGGTCACGAGCACTTCGAAGGCATCGCCCAGGTTGAGCCGGATGATCCGGGTGACGGGCGATGACAGTTTGACTTTCTGCCAGAACAGGCTGCCGGCCCGGTCGAGCAGCTCGAGCGTTTTGCCGACTCGTTTGAGATACTCACCCACCACGTCGTTGCGGGGCTGGAGTGCAGGCTGGTAGATGCTGGGTGCGGTCATTTTCCGCGGGGAACGAAACGACCGCACCAGCAGGTTGCCCATGATGCTCGGTTGCCACATCGCGGTTGCGGCCCGCGCGTCCGGGGCCGCTTTGGCGATGACCCGATCGATGGGAGTGTGATAGCTGTCCTCTGCGATGCAGAGGTGCTCGAACACCACCCCCACCGACCAGCCCCCGAACGAGGGAACCCGGAGCAACTGCTCCGCGGTCAGTTCCCCCTGGTGGGCCACCGACCGCCTCCGGATGACCCCGAGACGATCGATCAGCGCCTGGCGCTGCTGGTCCTGCCGGATAGCTTCGGCCACGGTCCGTCCCCGGGAGAGCCGGTGATGCGATGGGGCATGTGATAGAATTGAGGCGCCGGTTCGGCGCCGGAAGTTACAGCGGTCCCACCCCAGCCGGGAGTCACTCCCAAGCCCTCACGTTATGCTGCCAGCCCTCCACCCTGTAGCTGCGATTTTTCGCCTGAATACCCGCCTGCTGCACAACTGCCTGGCCGGGGTGAACGACGAGCTGGCCGGCCGGCGGATTGCCCCGGGTACCAACTCGCTGGCCTTTCTGGCGGCGCACCTGGCCGACTCACGCCATTACGTCTGTCGCCAGCTGGGTCGAGAGCTCGTCAATCCGCTGGCCGAAGTGCTGAACCGGGGGAAGAACCTGGATGAGGTCGGCGCGCTGCCGCCGATCGCCGGCATCCTGGAAGCCTGGGACGCCGTGTCGGCCCACCTGCTGGGTGTGTGCGAAGAACTGACGGAAGAGGAAATCTCCCGCGAGGCCCGCTTCCGCTTCCCGGGCGCCGACGGTACCCTGGCCGGCACGCTGACCTTCATGGCCCAGCACGACTCGTATCACATCGGCCAGATGGCCCTGCTGCGGGCCCAGCTGGGACTCGGAGGAATGTCCTACACGTAAAAGGACTTAGGACTTAGGACTCAGGACTAAGCCAGTTCCTCTCTATCCCAGCATCCGATTCCTTGTCTAACGGTGCTCGGGGCCTAAGGAGGAGAGGAGAATGCTTAGTCCTTAGTCCTAAGTCCTTAGTCCTTTAGTCTGTCCTACTGCTTGCACTCTCCCGCCGGATCCGGCTTCGGCTGGTCCACCACCAGCCGCTGATCCAGGTTCGCCACGGCCTTCCCGACTTCGCCGATGAACATCGTAACCCGGGCCAGCTTGTCGTAGTCGATGTATTGCGGCTCGTCGGTCGGCATGTGATAGTCCCGGTGGCCGCCGGTGGAGAAGAACACGACCGGAATCCCGTACCGGGCGTAGTTGTAGTGATCGCTCCGGCAGTAGTACTGCTGCGGATGATTGTCGGCGTCGTACTGGTAGTCGAACCCGAAGCCATGGTTGCCCTTCGTGTTCACTTCTTCCACCAGGTCCCCCAGCTGGGTTGACAGTCGCCGGGACCCGATCAGTTGCAGGTATCCCGGTCCGCCGTTCTTGAGATCATTCGCCCCGCCCCGGCCGATCATGTCGATGTTGAGCCCCGCGACGATCGAGTCGCGCGGAACGGTCGGATTATCGGTGAACCAGCGGCTGCCGAAGAGCCCCTTCTCCTCGGCGGTGTGCCACACGAACAGCAGCGACCGCTTCGCCGGGTTTTTCGCAAACAGCTCGGCCAGCTCCAGCAGCGCCATCGAACCCGAGGCGTCGTCGTCCGCGCCGTTCATGATCGAGTCCACCCGGGCCGGATTGCCTCCGCGGAGACTGTCGAGCAGGGCGCGGACGGACTCGAGCTGGGCCGGCGTGGCCTGCTTGGCGCCGTCCTCCGCCCCGCCGGGACGCACGATGGCGTTGAACGCGCGGAGCGAGTCGTGATCGACCGGATCCCGAATGCCGTCATGGTCGGTGTGGGCGCCGAAGGCCACGTACTGTTCCTTGAGTTTCGGGTCGCTCCCGCGCACGATCGCCACCACGTTGCGGGCCGGCGCCGCGACCGGCACCGCGCCGAACCATCCCTGGGCCGTTACGGGCTTGCCTTCGGCCCCGGGAAGGATTCCCGACAGGGGACCACCCATCATCTTCTCCGCCGCGGCCTTCGTGACGTACAGCAGCGGGATTTCACCCTTCTGCATCTCGCTCTGGCCGGCGATCCGCATCTGTTCCTTGCCCTGGATCAGGTCCCGCACCGGTTCAGGGGTGACGTCGAGCGCGGCGACGATGAGCCCCTTGCTCCCGGCGTAGCGCTGATACTGCGGCGGGCCGAAGCGGGACCAGAACTGCCATCCGGTGGGACCATCGGGCGGGAGGAACAGGACCAGCTTGCCGTTCACCGCATCGGGCGCCACCAGGTTGGGCGTTCCCAGCTTGCCGCCGAACACCACGTTGACGCCGGTCGCGTCGAACGGCGCGCCCAGCGCGGGCAGCCCCACGAAGGGAAACGCCAGGAAATCGGTGCCCGGGGTGAGCGCCTCATTGCCGACGCTCACTTTCACCTGCGGAGCGATGGTCTCGAGCGTGAAATCCTGGAAGAAACTGCCCCTGTCACCGGCGGGCTCCAGGCTCAGACGCCGGAGCTCGCGCTCAATGTATTCGGTGCCTTTGATGTGACCGGGCGTACCGGCCTCACGGCCCATCATCGAGTCGTCGGCGAAGACGTAAAGCCGACTCATCAGGTCGGCGGCCGTGACGGCCGGCGCGGTGGGCTCTGGCGCATGCTTGAGCGGGAGCGGGGCCGGAGGTGCCGGCGGGGCCGTCTGCGCCCGGGCGCTGACCGCCCCGCCCGCCAGCAGCCCGATTGCCACGAGTAGTCGCTTCATGATCCTTCCCGGGTCTAATCAGTCAGAAGGGCCAGGCGGTGCCTGGCCCCCACACACATAAAATAGACGACTGAGCCGCATAACCTGTTTCACCTCGGCAACCGGCGCGGCAAGTCCGCTACCACGTAGGACATGACGGCCATGGCCGCGACGTTCTGGGCCACCTCCCGGGGGTCCAGCTTGTCCACCGTGTCGGCATCGGTATGGTGGTACCAGAAGTACCGGGTTCCGTCGACCACGTGGCCCATTCCGGGCACGCCGCGTTGCATGATGGGACCGATGTCGGCCCCGCCACCGGCCGGCAGCAGGCTGTCGGCGCCGATCGGTTCGAGCAGGCTGACGACTTCCCGGAGAATGGCGCGGGCGGAATCCGACCCCGTGAATCCGAATCCGACCGGGCGGAAGACTCCGCCGTCCGATTCGATGGCCAGCACGTGCCGGTCGAGCTCAGCGGCGTGCTGGTCGCGATAGGCGGTTCCGCCGCGCAATCCGTTCTCCTCGTTGGTCCATCCCACCACCCGGATGGTGCGGCGCGGCCGGAGCCCGAGTTCCTTGAGCAGTCGCACGGCTTCCCATGCGATGACGACTCCTCCGCCGTCGTCCATGGCCCCGGTGCCCACATCCCAGGAATCGATGTGGCCGCCGATGACCACGATCTCGTCCGGCAAGTCGCGACCTCTGATCTCGGCCACCACGTTGCGCGAGCGGGCATCCGGCAGGGTCTCCGCGCCCATGGTCAGTCTGACTACGATGCGCTCGCCCCGGTCCTGCATCCGGTGCAGCATCATCGCATCTTCCACGGTGATGGCGGCGGTGGGGATCCGGGTCACGGTGGAATCGTACCGCATTCCACCGGTGTGAGGCGTCCGCATCGAGTACGGCGTGACCGACCGGACCAGGGCCGCGACGGCGCCGACCCGGGCCGCTTCGACGGCGCCGTTCGCCCGGTACCGAACGGTGGCCCCGTAGCTGGTGAACGGCACATCGAACAGCACGATCTTGCCGCGCGCCTCGGTGGCCCGCGCCTTCAGATCATCGAAGCTGTTCACCACCAGCACTTCGGCCGTGATGCCCCCGGCCGGTGTGCCGATCGAGCCGCCCAGCCCCAGCATCGCCAGCCGCTGCGAGCGCGGGCTCACCAGCTCGACCGACTCGGTGCCCCGGACCCAGCGAGGAACCAGCACCTCCTCGCCCCTCACGTTCTCCAGCCCCTCGCGCTTCATCTCGGCCAGCACCCAGTCGATGGCGCGTTCGAGCGATTCGGTTCCGCTGAAGCGGGGTCCGAACGTGTCGGTCAGCCGGGCCAGCTTCTGCCAGGCAGCGGAGTCTCTGGTGGCGGCCTGGATGATCCGGGCCGCGGCCTCGCCGTACCGGGCTGGTATCGACTGCTGGGCTTCCAGCTGGAGCACGCCTGCCAGCAGCAGGAACGTGAACCACCGCATCGTCCCTCCGGGGATCGGTCTCACCGCCCGGCCGTCCGGGCGTGTTTCCTGAGCAGTTCTTTCACC
>DASTEX010000260.1:0-2866 GCA_035709185.1 Gemmatimonadales bacterium | reverse complement strand
GCATCGCGGTGGAGGAGCCCACCATCTCGGTGGACTTCATGGTGAACAACTCGCCGTTCGCGGGCCGAGAGGGAAAATTCGTCACCAGTCGGCAGGTACGCGAGCGATTGTTCCGCGAGCTCGAGCGCAACGTGGCGCTCAAGGTCGAGGAAACCGACACGCCCGACACCTTGACGGTGTCGGGCCGGGGTGAGTTACATCTCGCGATTCTGATGGAGACCATGCGGCGCGAAGGCTACGAGTTCCAGGTCTCGCGGCCCCGGGTCATCACCCGGGTGGGTCCCGGCGGCGAGCGGCTCGAGCCCTATGAAGAACTCATGATCGATGTGCCGGAAGAATACATGGGCGTGGTGATGGAGAAACTGGGGCCCCGCCGGGCCGAGCTCACCGAGATGCGAAACCCGGGACAGGGCACCGTGCGTCTCACCTTCAGGATTCCGGCCCGCGGGCTGTTCGGGTACCGCTCCGAGTTCCTCACCGATACCCGGGGCACCGGCCAGATCCATCACCGCTTCCTCGATTACGGTCCCTGGGCCGGTCCGCTGTCCGGACGCAAACGGGGTGTGATTGTGGCCGACCGGGTCGGTGAGGTGGTCGCCTTCGCCCTGGGGAACTTGCAGGAACGGGGACAGATGTTCGTCTCGCCCGGCATGCCGGTCTACGAGGGCATGCTGGTGGGCGAAAGTGCACGCCCGGGCGACATGGACGTCAATGTCTCGAAGGAAAAGAAGCTGACCAATATCCGAACCACTGCCAGCGACGAGCACATCGTGCTGGAGCCACCTCGCGACATCACGCTCGAATACGGGCTCGAGTACATCGAGGAAGACGAGCTGATCGAGGTGACGCCGAAGAGCGTACGACTCCGCAAACGAGTCCTGGAGGCCACGGAGCGGAGAAAGGCGGCCCGGGCCGCGGCCCGGATGGCGGACGCGTCCTGATTCCGATGTTCACTTTACCTTCTGCACTTTCCGGAGGAGTCATGTCGGCCTGGATGGCGTCGCTGGAGCAGGTGGAGCTGCGTCGCAAGTTCGATGACGATGAAGACGAGTTCGACGACGACGGCTTCAGCTTCGACGACGAGGATGACGAGGAGGAGTTAGAGGAGGAGGAGGATCTCGAAGAAGAGGAAGACGACTTCGAGTTCGACGACGACGACCTGGGCGACGATCTGGGATTCGACGAAGAAGAATAGACCGCGCCGGGCTCACCCGGTCATCAGCCGATTGACGGGGGCGGGCGGCCGCGCGGGTCGCCCGCCCGTGCATTTCGCCGCCGGATCTAGTCGACAATCACCTTGCCGGCCATCCCGGAGTGCAGGGTACACTGATAGTTGAACGTACCCGCGGTATTGAAGGTCCGCGAGGCGGAGCCCGAGGTGTACGCCGGGATGTTGTTCGGCGCTCCCGCGGAGGCGGCGAAGGTGACGGTATGAGCGGTTCCGCTCTCGTTGGTCCAGGTGACCATGCCGGTGCGGGCGATCGTGACCTCGACCGGCTTGAAGCTGAATGTGGTCGAACCGTAGTCGTCCTCCGAGCTCTCCATCGCGACACTGCCGGCCAGCGGATTGGGGCCCGGCGGGGGAGGTGGTGGTGGCGGACCCGGTGGAGGGGGCAGGGGATTCTGGTCATAGGGGCCGGCCTCTCCACCGCCGCCGCACGCGGTGAGAGCCAGCAGAAGCCAGCAGACCCGGATATTCGTCATCGGTGTCCCCGGAGGGCCAGTAACTTCCCAGGCTACCCGCCGGATGAGCGCCGGTCTTGGATGATCTGCCCGGTTGGACGGCGTTGACGGGGGGTGCGGCGGCACGGGAAACCGTGTCACTGCGACACGGCCCGGCCTGGCCGGAGCCGGCTCATCGGGGGTAACCGGTTGGAATCGCCCCTGTTAGGAAAGGGCCCCTGGCTGGAACGAGCCATGCAGGCTCTTAACCGGTTGGCCCCTTCGGCCCACTCCGAGAGCGATCCGTCGATGCCCAGCAGTCAGCCAGCTCGCGAACCCCAGGTTCGCACGGTCCATCTGCCCGGTTTCGTGTTCCGGCTGGGGGAGCATCCAGCCGGAGCCTCCCTCCCACGGCATCATCACGATGATCCTACGGTCTGCTGCGTCTACCGGGGCGGCTTTACCGAGTATGTGGCCGGCGAGGCTGCCGAGTGCCCACCCGGCACGCTGAAGCTCATGCCGGCGGGGGAAACTCACTGGAACCGCTTCGGCACCCGGGATACGCGCGGGCTCCGGATCGACGTGGACCGCGAGCGGTTCGCCGAGGTGCCCGCCATTCGTAGGGTACTCGATGAGCGCCGCCACATTACCGGTGCTCGCGGAGCGGAGCTGGCTCGGCGCATGATGGTGGAGCTGACCGCGGGGGATACGGCCGGCCCGGTTGCCGCCGAGGGCCTGGCACTCGAGCTGCTGGCCGAGCTCGCGCGGGTGGAGACCCCTCGGCCTGAGCGCAGCGGGCCGGCCTGGCTCGATCGAGCCGAGGCTCTGGTGCGGGAGCGGTTCCGCACCGGGATCTCACTGGGTGAGATCGCCCGCGAAGTCGGCGTGGCTCCCACAGTACTGGCGCGAGCCTACCGGCGGCGGGCCGGCTGTACCATCGGGGAGCGGATCCGGCGGCTGCGGGTGGAGCAGGCGGCGCGGGAGCTGGCCGAGACCGAGGAGCCGCTGAGCGAGATCGCGCTCCGGGCCGGGTTCTACGACCAGAGCCATTTCAGCAACGTCTTTCGCCGGATGGTCGGGGTTTCACCCGCGGCGTGGCGAACCGCGGTGCGATAAGCGTGTCGAGCCCGTCGCGGCTCAACTTGGAGGTGCACACCGAGGGGGTCCTGGGCGCCCCCCCGCCGTCGGCGCGGGCGCCCCTCCC
>DASTEX010000259.1:0-2938 GCA_035709185.1 Gemmatimonadales bacterium | reverse complement strand
TGGCCGGGTCCGCGAGCGCGAGCACGTCCGGCAGGTTCAGCTCGCACGAGGGGCAGTGGTGGGCACTGTTCGGATCGGCCGTGAAGCCGGGGCCGAGCCACTTGGCGCTCTGCGACAGGTTGTGGATGCCCGGATTGACGGAGTAGCCGCAGTTGGGCTGGCCCGGGTCCGGTGTGACGGTTCCGTTGTTCGGGCGAAGCGCCGGCTTCATGAAGAACGGGTCTCCCTTGCCCAGCGGCACGAAGATCGTGTCGAACTCGCGGCGCAGCGTTTCGTCGAAGCTCGTCGCCTGGGGCATGGCGACATTGACGGGCCCGGCCAGGTCCGGCACCCGGGCGCGCGGCCCCGGCTCGGCGAACAGAAAGTAGACGTTCTCGTCGGTGACGTCGTTGATCTGGAAGATGTCCGGGAAGCCGGGCTGGCCGATCGAGGCGGCCGATGTGTTCAGCAGGATGTCCGGCTCGCCGACCAGCCCCTCTCCGAAAAACTCGATGAAGTCGGCCGGGTCGAAGCTTCCGTCCGCCTCGCCCGTCACGCGGATCGGCACTTCCACGCCGCCGCCCAGCAGCTTGAAGGTCCTCGGGTCCGCACCCACCAGGCCCGGGGCCGTCCCGGTGCCGGGCGCGATGAGGTACGGCTGGGTGAGCCGGTGGATGCCGGTGCTGGTGACGACGACCCGGTAGACCGGGGTGGTCGCCCCGATGAAGGGTGACGCCATGAGGGCCGGCGCGCCGGAAAGCGACGCCGCGCCGGCAGGCTCCCCGGTGCCCGGGCCGGCCGGGCTGATCCTGCGGCCCGTGCGGAATCCGCGACCCTGCTCGTAGTTGATGAAGGCGGCCCGGTAGGCGTCCTCGAAGTTGCGATCGGCGGGGGCGGGCCTGGCCGCCCCGGCGCTCAGGCTCCCGGCGTCGACTCCGTGAACCACGAGCTGAGCCTCGACGTCGGCGAAAAGCTCGGCGCCGGTCCCGGCGGGCAGGATGGGGGTGTAGATGACCTCGACGAACTTCTGGTGGCGGAAGTAGCCGATGGCGCCGAGGCGCAGGACCGGCGTTGCGATTCCGGGTTCCGTCTCGTCTGCCGCTGGTGCCGCGGTGGGTCCGGCGCCTTCAGCGGGCCGCCCCGGCCCGCCCGGCGTCGATCCTAGCCTGATGCCCGGCAGCAGGCGCCCCGTGGCCTGGATCGACTCCAGGCTCACGTGGGCCCCCTCCGGGATGGCCACCCGCACCACCATCGGACTTGCACCGAGGGTAGGTGTGGAGAGTTTCGAGGCTTCCTGCTGGAGCCTCGTAATCTCCTGGATGACTGGCTCTGGAGCGAAAAGCCTTAACCGAAACTGCCATCGGTCCCCTCCACCAATGGTTTCAGCAGTTCCGGTTAAGGCCCTGTCGCTTCCCAGCGCGATCAGGGCTGCGAGACCAAGGAGCTGTAGCACTCGCCTCATTGGCCCACCACCTAGCCGCGCTCGTCGAACTTGATGTGCCGGTCTAGCTCGTAACCGGGCCGCTCGGGCAGGCCATGCTGTCCGCCTTGCTGCATGTCACCGCCCGGGCTTCGATCTCCTCGGTATGGATGATTGCCGGCTTCTCGTAGGTTTTTCTCATCGGGCTGGCCTCTCCTCCTCAAAAAGAGCGCGCTGGCTCGTTACGCCGGTGTTCTGCAACGCGCCGCGCGCGCCTGGTGCCCCCTGTCGTGACGTCGTCGGTGAAACATCCTGAGCAAAATGAGCAAACAAATGTGCCCGAAGCCCGGCGTATCCAGCCAGGCTTCGCTCCTCCGGTCGAATCCAGATACGGCAGCCAGCTTCCCCGAGCGTTAGCTCGTCAGGGGTGTGCCGCCGCAGTCGTTGTCGTCAAGCTTGGCGCAAGCAACTGCACGTGCCTCCACCTGCTCGGAGTGCTTGATCGCCGGTTTTTCATAGGTCTTCTTCATGCCACCCCCCATTATTGGGAGCCGTTGCTCCCGGCTTCGTTACGACGGTGTCTTGCTCTGGATCGACAGGTAATCGGAGTGAACTTTCTTGCGAATCTCCGAGTTGAGCTTCACCTGCGGATATATGTTTCGCGGGTCGCCCGTCTGCACCTCCGCCACGCCGGGGCAGAAGGAGCAGAATTCGCCCGATTCACACGTCTTGAGCGTTGTCTTCGGAATTTCCAGCGCGATGCGCCGCACTTCGTTCAGCACCGGCGAGTTGATCCAGAGCGCGCGCAGGTCGGCCACCTCGGTCACGTTGCCCGCGGAGCGCCGCCACTGCACGCAGGGGTAGATGTTGCCGTACGGGTCGATGGCGATGGTGGAGCGTCCCGTCCCGCAGTTGGCCTCGATCATGGTGTCGTTGCGGGGAACCGGGACCTCCTCGTGGGTCAGATCTTTGTATTCCGGAGACCAGAGCTGCTCGAGGAAATCCCGATCGGCCTGCAGCGCCAGCGGGCTGGTGTCCCCGTCGTCGCGCGGGGTGATGACCGGGTCGAACGTCGCGTGGCAGCCGAGGCTCTCCGCCAGATCCTTTATCTCGCGAAGCTCGCTCTGATTCCACCGGGTGATGGGGCACTTCATGTTCACTTTGAGGTCGTGCCTGCGCAGGTTGCGGATTCCCTGAACGACACGCTCGAAGGAGCCGGGCACCCCGGTCAGCCGGTCCATGGTGTCTGGGGTGGCGCCGTGGAAGGAGACCTCGATCTCGAACGGCATCAGGTCTTTCATCTTCCGGGCGACCACTTCGTCCACCAGGTACCCGTTGGTGTAGATCCGGAGGGCGAAGCCGAGCCGCTTGCCGGCCCAGGCGATGTCGAAAAAGTCCGGGCGGGTCAGCGGCTCGCCGCCGGACAGGACCAGGAAGACGCAGCCGAGGTCGGCCACTTTGGCCAGCCCCGAGATGATCTGGTCGCGGGAAAGCTCGCGCCGGCCCCGCTCGGGGCAGTTGTAGCAGAAGGCGCACTTG
>DASTEX010000258.1:0-3049 GCA_035709185.1 Gemmatimonadales bacterium | reverse complement strand
TTCGGCGCCAGTCCCGAGCGGGGGATCTACAAATCCACCGATGGCGGGCGCAGCTGGCGCCGGGTCCTGTTCCGCAACGACTCCACCGGGGCGATCGATCTGTCGATGGATCCCAACAATCCCGAGGTGCTGTACGCCGGGCTGTGGCAGGCCCACCGGCGCCCCTGGCAGCTGGTGAGCGGCGGGGCGGGCAGCGGGATCTTCAAGTCGGTCGATGGGGGGGAGACCTGGACCGAGATCACCCGCAATCCGGGGCTGCCGCAGCGCGGGATCGTGGGCAATGTCGGCATCAGCGTATCGCCGGCGCAGTCGTCCCGGGTCTACGCCATGCTCGAGCACGACTCGGGTGGCGTCTTCCGCAGCGACGACGGGGGCGCCACCTGGATCAAGGTGAACAGCGAGCGGCGGCTGCGGCAGCGCGCCTGGTACTACACCCGGATCTACGCCGACACCCGCGACCCCAATACGGTCTATGTAAGTAACGTCCAGTTCCTCAAGTCCACCGACGGCGGAAGGACCTGGACCCCGATCCGCGCGCCTCATGGAGACAGTCACGACCTCTGGATTGCGCCGGAAAACAACCAGCGTCTGATCGAGGCGAACGACGGCGGCGCCAACGTCACCCGGGACGGCGGCCGCACCTGGACCGAACAGGACTATCTCACCGCCCAGTTCTATCACGTTACCACCACCAACCATTTCCCCTACCGGATCTGCGGGGCGCAGCAGGACAACAGCACCGTGTGCGGCACCAGCCGCCCGACGCCGCCCTTCGGCGGCGGGCCGGTGAGCGATTACGGCGTGGCCGACTGGTATGACGCGGGCGGTGGGGAATCGGGCTACATCGCGGTGCGGCCGGACGACCCGGACATCATGTACGCCGGCAGTTATGGCGGCTTTCTGACGCGGAAGGATGCCCGGACCGGATCGGAGCGAAACGTCAATCCCTGGCCGATGAACCCGATGGGCCACTCGGCGGGCGATCTCAAGTACCGTTTCCAGTGGACCTTCCCGATCGTGATTTCACCGCACGATCCCAAGCTGCTCTACGTCGGCGCCAACGTCCTCTTCCAGAGCACCAACGAGGGCGAATCCTTCGACGCCATCAGCCCCGATCTGACCCGGAACGATCCGCGTACGCTGGGGCCGAGCGGCGGGCCGATCACGAAGGACCAGACCAGCGTCGAGTACTACGGCACCATCTTCAGCATCTCGGAATCGCCTAAAGAGAAGGGTGTGATCTGGGTCGGGACCGACGACGGCGTGGTGCAGGTGACCCGGGATGGCGGAACCACCTGGAACCGGGTGACTCCGCCGGACGCGCTCGAGTGGACCCGGATGTCGATCATCTCGGCCTCACCCCACCAGGCCGGGGCCGCGTACCTCGCGGGGAACCGGTACCAGCTGAACGACTTCCGCCCCTATCTCTGGAAGACCACCGACTACGGGCAGACCTGGACCCGGATCGTCGATGGCATCAACCCTTCGCACTTTACCCGGGTAATCCGGGAAGACCCCGCGCGGCGGGGGCTGCTGTTTGCCGGCACCGAACGGGGCGTGGTGGTCTCCTTCGACGACGGCCAGAACTGGCAATCACTGCAGCTCAACCTGCCTCCGGTGCCGATTCACGATCTGGAGATCAAGGATGCAGACGTGGTCCTGGCCTCGCACGGGCGCTCGTTCTTCGTCCTGGACAACATCGCGGTCCTGCGGCAGCTCGCGACCGACAAGATCCAGAAGGACCTTCATCTCTTCGAGCCCGGGGCCGCCTACCGAACGCTGGGTGGCGGGCAGATCGACTACTGGCTCAAGCAGGGCGGCCAACGAGTGAAGCTCGAATTCCTCGATGCCCAGGGGAAAGTGATCCGCGAGTTCACCAGCGACAGCGCCCCCGCCCGGCAGGAGACTTCGCGGGAGGCGGTCCGGGCGCGGGCGGACAGCCTGCGCAACCTGGGCGTGCTGCCCGCCGCGGTCCAGGCCGCGACGCCGGCCCGTACCGCCGGGCCGGCTCCGGGCGGGTTCGGCGGTCCGCCGCCGATGCAACGGGTGCCTAACGCGCAAGGACTCAACCGGTTCACCTGGAATCTCCGCTACCCCGATGCCAGCCGCTTCGAGGGCATGATCTTCTGGGCTGCCGGAACCGCCGGTCCGGTGGCTCCTCCCGGCACCTACTCGGTCCGGCTGAGTGTGGGCGACAGGACGGAAACGGTCCCCCTGCGGATCCTCAAGGACCCGCGGTCCCCGGCCAGCGAGGCGGATCTCCAGGAGCAGTTCGCGCTGGCACTTCAGATCCGCGACAAGACCACCGAGGCCAATGATGCGGTCCGCACCATCCGGAACGTGAAGGGGCAGCTGCGCCAGCGGCAGAGCGAGGCCGGGGCCCGCGGGGCCAACGTGGAACGGCTGGCCCGGTCGTTCACCGCCGAATTGAGCGCGATCGAGAGCGAGATCTACCAGGTGCGGAACGAAAGCTCGCAGGACCCACTCAACTTTCCGATCCGGCTCAACAACAAGATTGCGGCGCTCGCGGGCGTGGTGGCGAGCGCCGAGGCGAAGCCCACCCGGCAGACGGTGGAGGTCCTCGGCATCCTGAGCGACTCGCTCGCCGTCCAGACCGGGCGGCTCCGGCGGGCCCTCGACACTTCGCTGCCACCGATCAACCGGGAACTGGAGCGGATGGGCCTGAAGGCCATCGTCCCGAGCACCGAGGAACTGCCACGCGAGGAGCAGCAGGGAAGCTGCACCCGGCGGGGTACGCGGGAATGCTGGCCCTCGCCGCCTGTGGCGGGGGCCCGCGGGAAGAGTATCCCACCGCAGAGCTGCCGCTCCCGGTCGATACCATCCTCACGCCTTACGTCAATGTGCCGGTCGGCGCGTGGCTCGGCGGCGAACGGTGGGCGGTGGTCTCGAACGAGTTCAACGAGGCCGCCCTGGTGGATTTCGCCACGGAGACGCGACGGGTGCTCAGCGGCCGGGGCGACGCGCTCATCCAGAGTCCCTTCGGCGTATTCGCATCAGGCGATACGGCCTGGGTAACCGACTGGGCCCT
>DASTEX010000257.1:0-4505 GCA_035709185.1 Gemmatimonadales bacterium | reverse complement strand
GCACTCCCGCCGCCGGACGGTATTCCGCCGTGAGGAGCACCTGGTCGTTTCGGGCGACCGGCACCGCACCGGTCCCGGCAGCGACGAACAGATCCGCCGGAAACACCAGTGCGGCAACCGACTCGGGGTTGCGGAGCGACTGGGCGTACTGATGGGTCCGGCCCACGCCGGCCGTGAGCGTGACCCGGTCGAGCGGCTGCCAGCCTAACAGCAGCGCCGGAGCGGCATGGAAGCTCCCGGCTGCATGCGCCAGCGACGAGCTCAGGGTCAGGCGAACCCGCCCCAGGGTCCGCTCGTGCCGGAGGAAGCCGGCGGTGACCGGAGTGCGTCCATCGAGGGAGACTGCGCTCGTGTCACTGACCACCTGGTAATGGGTCGCTATCCGCTGCAGCCTGATCCCTCCGGTGGTGACGGCATTGCCCGATGACCGGGTGATCTGAACCAGCGCACCCCGGTCCCGGCGGCTGGATCCCAGCGAGGACAGATCCACCGATCGCCAGGAGGACTTCGACTCTCCCCGGGCTTCCCACGCCCTCAGGGTGAGGGTCGCGCCGGCAATCGGGTGCTGCCACTCTCCCCCCCAGGAGCGGCTGGACCACTCGAAGCTGTTCCGGCTGACCGGGCCGGGTGCCTCGTCCGCCGCGGCATCGGCCGCGGTCCCGATCTCGTTGCCGCTGTCATAGCCGAGCAGCCGGAACCTGCCGCCCAGGACGGGCGCCTCGATCCTCGCAATCCAGTCGCCCGATTCTCCGTCGAGATACGAAGCCTCCTTTTTGGCCGCGAGCATGCCGGGGAAGGCCGAGCGCACGCTGAGGAGCAATCCGGTGCCGCTGCCGAACGGAGCTTCCACGGTGAGTCGCGCCTGCGAGGTGGTGGCACCGCCCCGAATCTGGAGCCGTTCCGGCAGTGGTCGGGTGGTCGCGGCGATGGTTCCGGACAGGGCATCGGGTGACTCGGCGGCCGCCGATGACAGGAGGGCAATGCCGCCCAGGGCATCGGGGTTGAGCGCACTGAAGAGGGCGCCGGCGTGGTAGGGGCTCAGCACCGGAATGCCGTCGAGCAGATAGCCGGTCTGGTCGGCCGCACCGCCGCGGATATGCAGCCCGTCAGGCGACTCGAGCCGGAGCCCGACCTCGCCGCCGCTCAGGGCCTGCAGCACATCGGGCTCGGACAGCAACGGGTGGTTGCGCACGGCGGACATCGACAGGGAGCGGCCGCCGTTCCACTCGTCGGTCTCGGATTCCAGGCCGCGGACCGACACCCGCTGCCGCACCTCGATGGCCGGCAGCCGGAGCGGCACCGGCTGAAGCGAGACGCTGATCCGGAGCTCGCCGTCGCGGGGGACGATGGCGTGCAGGGTCCTGGGGGCGTAGCCGATGTAGCGGACGGTGATGTGCTGCGGGCCGGCCGGTACCGACGCGAGCCGGTAGCGGCCATCGGAGCCGGTGACCCCGGCCCGGTTGAGATCGGTGAAGCTGACTACCGCGTTGGGGAGAGGGTTGCCGGTGGTCTCGTCGCGCACGCTGCCCGTAACCGTGGCGCCCGCCGATTGGAGCGAAACCAGGGAAGTGATGGCTGACAGCAGCAGCGGGCTCATGGCACTCCCGCTAAGGCAGATCTGAAAGAGTTGTGAGGGAGGAGCCGGAATGCAGAGTGCAGATTGCAGAAGTGTCCCAATCGACCTTCAGTCCGGCATTACTTCTACAATCTGCACTCTGCATTCTGATCGATCAAATCCCATGCTTCCGCCGGAGCCGCCAGAGCGTGGAGGGTGCCACCCCCAGCACGCTGGCCGCCTCGTCGATCGATTCGGTGACCTCGATCACGTGTTTGATGTACCGCGCTTCCATCTGCTTGAGCGTGGTCAGGGAAGTCTTGTCGCCACCGGTCATTCCGGGGAGAGCCCGGCTGGCCTCCGTGCGCGGCAGGATCGAGGCCCCGATCCGGGTGGACCGGGCCAGAATGACCGCGCGTTCGACCGCATTCTGGAGCTCCCGCACATTGCCGGGCCAGGGCTGGTTCCGGAGCGCCTCGAGGGCCTCATCGGTGAAGCCCTCCAGTGGCTTCCCGTACTTGGCTCCGAAGAACCGGAGGAACGCGTAGGCCAGCACCGGGACGTCGTCCTTGCGGGCCCGGAGTGGTACCAGCTGAATATTGATGACGTTGAGCCGGTAATAGAGGTCGTCGCGGAATTCGCCCTGCGTCACTGCCTGCTGGAGGTCGCGGTTGGTAGCCGCAATCAGACGCACATCGCCGTGCCGCGGCTTGGGATCACCCACCCGCTCGTACTCCTTGTCCTGCAGAAACCGGAGCAGCCGGGGCTGGATCTCGGCCGAGAGCAGGCCCACTTCGTCGAGGAACAGCGTGCCGCCGTCGGCGAACTCGATCTTGCCCACCTTGGTGTCGGTCGCGCCGGTGAACGAACCCCGGACGTGGCCAAAGAGCTCGCTCCGCAGTAATTCAGTCGAGAGGGCGGGGCAGTTGACCGCCGCGAACGGCCGGGCGGAGCGGTGGCTCCAGTCGTGAATGGCCCGCGCCAGCACCCCCTTGCCGGTCCCGCTTTCGCCGGTGATGAGGACGGTGGCGTCGGTGGCGCTTACCTCGCGGGCCAGGTTGATGGCCCGGGCCATCGCCGGGTTGCTGCTGTCCAGGATCGGGGTGGCAGCGGCATTGTGCCGGACGTCCTCCTCCAATACCTGAAGGCGTTGCTCGAGATTCCGGCGCTCGGCAACCCGGGCAGCGAGGACCTGCAACTCGGACGTAGTGACCGGCTTGGTCAGGTAGTCGAACGCCCCGCGCCGCATGGCGTGCACCGCGGTCTCGACCGAGCCAAACGCCGTCAGGACCACGATCTTGGCTGAAGGGTCGAGATCCACCAGTTCCGGTATGAGGTCCAGGCCCGATATGTCGTTGAGCAGCAGATCCAGGACGATCAGATCGAAGCGCTTTTCGGCCAATGCGGCCCGCGCATGCTCTCCGCTGGAGCAGGTCGTGACCGAATGGCCCAGCGGCTCAAAGCCGAGCGCAAGGCTCTCCCGCACCAGGGGGTCGTCATCGACGATCAGTACCCTGATGCCATCCCGGTCGGCTGCCGGGAGTTCGGTCTGGTCCAGCGGTAGTGACATGGCCTTCAGCCCAGGATTGGAAAGGGAACATCTCCCTCAAACGGCCTTGGCACAAGCCGCCGCGGGATGGTGCACTCGTGTTTCGTTCCTTTCAATCTCGCACGATGGCTGGGGCCCATCCGGGGTCATTCCATGCGTCGCATCCCCCCCTTTCCCCCCTGGAAATCGGGATCAAGCACGCCGGAACCCGCCCCAGCGGATCCGCGAGCCGCGGCACGGCTCCTGCCAAGGTTGAAAACCGTGTTTCCCGACAGCTCCACTGAAGGCACGACCAACGGAGAGCGAATGCAGCCTCTGGCAGTCGAACCCGGCACGGATCGCCCGATCGCCGAGATGCGGTCGGAAGTCCTGGACCTGATCGCGCACGATCTCAGAAACCCCCTCAACGCCATCTGTCTGGGGGCCCGTCTGCTGCGCGAGAAGAAGCTGACTCCCGAGCGGGAGGCCCGTCAGGTCCGGCTGATGGAGTCCGCCTGTCATCGCATGAATGGACTGGTAGAAGACCTCCTTACCCTGGCCCGGATCGAGGCGGGCGATTTCCGCCTCCACAAGAGCCAGGTAGCGGTCCGGGTGCTGGTGGAAGAGGCCCTCCGGACCAATCGCACCACGGCAGACGAATTCGGGTTGCGGCTGGCCAGCGTGGTGGAGCCCTGGGTCCTGACGGCCCGGGTTGATGCCGTCCGACTGGCCCGTGCGATCGGGATCCTGGTGGACTTTGCGGTCCATCGGTCGCCGGCTAACGGCCTGGTCATGATCCGGGCAACCGGGGAGGACTCCACCATATCGGTCGAAGTGACCGATGAAGGCCCCGAGCTGGAGGATGTCGGCCACCTGTTCCGCTGGCACTGGGCCATGGATTCCGTCGGCTACCGGCGGGGTGACGCTTCGCTGGCCCTGGCCCGCAAGCTGGCCGAGCTGCATGGCGGCGCCATCGCGGCCACCGGCCTCCGGACGCTGATGCTGCGGATCCCGACCCAGACCGGGGCATTCGCCGCCTGAGCCCCGCTTCGATCGTGCAGGGCCGACGACAATGAAACAATGCGGGGGCGGCGGCAACCTGACAGGCAGCAGTCAGCATGAGTTCAAGTGGTTGCGGTAGAAGGTCTTCTGATTTCGAGCCGCGGTCGGCTGCAGTGGAACGGATCCTGCCTTCAACCGATGGGCAGATCCAACAGCCGGAACGAGTGGGGCGGAGAGACGAGATGATCCGGGACACCGTGTCGGAACGCATCGGGTCGGTCATCCAGGCGGTGGCAGACTATGCGATCCTCGAAGCCGAAGGCCTCGAGAAGGAAGCCGAGGAAATGGAGTCGCGCGCTCTGGCCAACCGGCATCGCGCTACCGTGCTCCGGGACCTCCATGCAATTGCGGCGCCCCACG
>DASTEX010000256.1:0-3729 GCA_035709185.1 Gemmatimonadales bacterium | reverse complement strand
CGGGAATCATTAACTGGAAAAAGTCGTTAGGAGCAGACCATGTCGCTGACACTGGCCACCTGGCTGACCCGGGCCACCGCCCTCTACCTGACCCTCGGGCTGGCTTTTGCGGTCCCGTTCGCCTTCGGGTGGGCCGGGCGGCTCGATCCGGGCGCCCGCGGCAGCTCGGTGGGATTCCGCCTGTTGCTTCTCCCCGGCGCCACGCTGTTATGGCCCTGGCTCGCTGCCCGGGTGATGCGAAGCCGGCCCGGAGCCGGGTCATGAACCGGCCGCTCCGTCGCGCTCATTTGATCATCGTGGTCCTGGTCGCGGTGGCGGTGCTTCCAGTGCTCCTCCTGGCGCTCTTTGACCGGCCATGAGCGTCCGCTACCGGGCGGTAAACTGGAACCGGCAGAAGCGGATCTACGACCTCACCCTGGGCGGGGCCATCCTCCTGTCCCTGGGCGGCTTCACCGCCGTCTCCCTGGGCCGGCCGTACGCCACGCTCGAGACCGCGCTGATCCGGGCGTTTGCCGTCACCGCCTTCGTGTTGCTTCACCTGATTCTGATCATCGGCCCGCTGGCACGCTTGGACCGGCGCTTTCTTCCCCTGCTCTACAACCGGCGCCATCTCGGGGTGGCGATGGCGCTGCTCGCCCTGGCCCACGCCGTGTTCGCCACCGTCCAGTATCACGGCGGCGGCAACGTGCCTCCGGTCGTCAGCCTGCTCCAGGGCGCCCCGGCCACTCGGTTTCCGGGTGAATTTCCCTTCGAGTATTTCGGCATGGCCGCGCTGATCGTGCTGGCGCTCATGGCCGCCACCAGCCACGACTACTGGCTTTCGGTCCTGAGTCCGCCGGTATGGAAGGCGATGCACATGACGGTGTACCTGGCGTATGGCGCGCTGCTGCTGCACGTGGCGTTAGGCAGGTTGCAGCCCGACCCGGACCCGGCCGGCGCGGCCGGCCTGCTGGCGGGCGCGCTGCTGGTCTTCGGCCTGCACGCGGCCGCCGGGGTGCGGGAGTGGCGGCGCGACGCCGCCACCCCTCCGATCGACCGGTGGGTCGATGTCTGCGCGGTCGATCGCATTCCCGAAGGCGGAGCGGTCGGCGCGATGGTGGGTGGTGAGCGGGTGGCAATCTTCCGGCACGGCGGCAGCCTCTCCGGCGTTTCGGGGGTCTGCCGCCATCAGAACGGACCCCTGGCCGAGGGCCGCATCGTGGACGGATGCATTACCTGCCCCTGGCACGGGTACCAGTACCGGCCCGAGGATGGCCGGTCGCCGGCGCCTTATACCGACGTCATTCCGACGTATCGCCTCCGGATTCAGCGCGGCCGGGTCCTGGTCTACTCCGAACCCAATCCCGCGGGAACCCGGGTGGAGCCGGTGGGGGTTGTTGGATGAAAGCACGCGCGGGCGGGAGGCCCATGAACCATCGGTCCGATCACGACTTCTACATCGGCTACCAGCCGGAGGCGCCGCCTCGGCTGGCTTCGGCCGTGCGCTGGCAGGTCGGGGCGCTGCTCGCTCCAGCGCTGCTGGCGGTGCTGCTCGCCGCCTGGAACCAGGAATCGCCGGCTCCGTCCGTATACGAGTACGGTACCAGCCTGACCCTGCGGGGCCGACTCCACGAGCACCCGTTCCCGCACCTGGTCACGGTCGACGGGGCCGGGGTCCGGACCTGGCTGCTCGGGGCGGAGTACAAGCACGGGGCCGATGGGCTCGTCGCGGGACTGGATGGTCAGGAGGTAGAATTCACCGCTTCCCGGATCCACCGCGGTGAACACGGTATGCTGGAGCTGCACCAGCCGGCCCGTGCCATCACCGGACACACGCCCCATCTGCAACCCGAAGTCATGGGGCCGCGGACCATCACCGGGGAGATTGTCGACAGTAAATGCTGGATGGGGGCGATGAATCCCGGTGAAGGCCCGACTCATCGTCTCTGTGCGTTGCGCTGCCTCCGCGGCGGCCTGCCGCCGATGATCACCGGCGTCGACGCGGAGGGACAGCCGGTCGCGGCCCTGCTCACCGGTCCCGGAGGCGTCCGGATGGACTCGGTCCTCTGGTCCTTTACGGCGGCGCGGGTGCGCGTCACCGGACCGGTCCGCCGGATCGGCACCCTGCTGCTGCTGGAGACGGACCCCGCTTCCATCGAACGAGTGGACCGATGACCGGACCGATTGCGGCATCCCAACCCGTTGCGGCCACGCCAGCGCAGCACGCCACCTATCCCATCGCGCCGGAATTCCTGCCGCCCGATACGCCGGGTAGCGGCGGATACGAGATCCGTTTCGCGCGAACCGCGGCCGACCTCGATGCCATTCTCAAGCTCCGCTTCGAGGTGTTCAACCTCGAGCTGAACGAGGGCCTGGTGGAGTCGTACCTCACGGCGCGCGATGAGGACGAGCTGGACTGGCGCTTTCACCACCTGATGATCTGCCGGCGCGCGACCGGTGAGGTGGTCGGGACGTACCGGATGCAGACGCCCGAGATGGCCGCCTCGCTGGGCGGCTTCTACACTGCCGGCGAATTCGACCTGGGCGGAATGCCGGCGGAGGTCATCGAGCGTTCGGTGGAAATCGGCCGGGCCTGCGTGTCGCGGCCGCATCGCAATGGCCGGGTGCTGCAGGCGCTCTGGCGCGGGCTGGCCGGCTACCTGGCCTGGAACCGCAAGACCGGGCTGTTCGGCTGTTGCTCCCTGACCAGCCAGGATCCGGCCCTCGGCGTCGCCACCCTGCAGCAGCTTGCAGGCGCCGGCTGCATGGAGTCCCGCTTCACGGTTCATCCGCTGGCGGAGATGGCCTGCGAGATCGACCCGGCGGTGGCCCTGCCGGCACCCCACATCCCGGCCCTCTTCCGGAGTTATCTCACGCTGGGCGCGAAGGTCTGCGGGCCGCCGGCGATCGATCGCCGCTTCCGCACCATCGACTTCCTGGTCCTGCTCGACGTGCGAGACCTGGACCCGCGGGTCTTCCGCACCTTCTTCGGATGATCGGACTGTCCGGCCGCGGGCGGCAGACGCTGCGCCTGATGCTGATCGGGCTCTGGACCGTGATCTGTTATCTGGTCTGGCTGCCCGGCGCACTGCTCTTGTTGCCGTTCGGCCGCCGGGCCCGGCAGTGGAACGAGCTGGGCGTGCGGATCTGGAGCGGCGGCCTGGTCCGAGCGATGGGGATCCAGGTGGAAGTGTCCGGCGCCCCGCCGGCCAAACCGTTCTTCCTGGTCTCGAACCACCTGAGCTACCTCGACATCCTGGTCCTGGGCTCCCGGCTCGGGCCCACCTTCATTTCCAAGTCCGAGCTGGCGAACTGGCCGGTGCTGGGCCACCTGGCGCGGGTCACCGGCACCATCTTCGTGAACCGGCAGCGCAAGCGCGACGCCCTGCGGGTGATCCGGGAAATCGACCAGACGGTCGCGCGAGGGGGCGGCGTCGTGCTCTTCCCCGAGGGCACCAGTACCCGGGGGGACCGGATCTATCCCCTGAAGTCCGCGCTGCTCGAGTGGGCGGCCCAACGCGGCTTCCCGGTGCACGCCGCGAGCATCCGGTATGAGACCGGGCTCCCCGCGGACCCCGCGGTGCAGTCGGTCTGCTGGTGGGGCGACATGGCCTTCGGACCGCACATTCTCCGGATGTTGACCCTTCCCCGCATCCGCGCCACCCTTGCGTTCGCGCCAGCGCCGGTCGTCGAGCACCAGCGCGGCGCGCTGGCGGCCCGGCTGCAGGCCACACTGGAACAGATCTTCAC
>DASTEX010000255.1:0-8973 GCA_035709185.1 Gemmatimonadales bacterium | reverse complement strand
AGCCGCCCATGGTGCCGGTGCCCGATTATTCCACGCTGGCGGCACAGCAGATCGACCGGGTCCGGCAGGCGAGGATGCGGCGGGACCAGGCCCGGGTCGACGCCGCCCGTGGGGCACTGGAACAGGCGGCCCGGGGAAGCGATGCCCTGATGCCGCGCATTCTCGAAGCGGTGCGGGCGCGCGCTACATTGGGGGAAATCAGCGACACGTTGCGAAGCGTGTGGGGAGTCTATCGTCCATGAAGCAGGTGTCTCTGCCCCGGATGTTCGGGCGCGCCTTGTTGCGCAGCTGTCCCAATTGTGGCGGCCGTCCGATTTTCCGGAAGTGGGTCCGGATGGAGCCGCGCTGTCCCTCCTGCGGCCTGGTGCTGGACCGCAAGGAAAGCGGTTACGCTCTGGGCGGCTTCTGGCTCAACATGCTCTTCGCCGAGGGCACCACCGCGCTGCTCTTCATCACGACGCTCGTGGTCACCTGGCCCAGCCCGCCGTGGAACCTGCTGCAGTACGGGCTGCCGGCTCTGGCTTTATTGACACCGATACTGTTCTATCCGTTTTCCAAGACGTTATTTCTGGCGCTGGATCTGGCAGTACGGCCGGCGTCCCGGGAAGAAACCGTCTCCTCGTGACCGGACCCGAAGCACCGCTCCCGGTGGAATCCCGGATCACCGTTCCCCGGAGTGCCCGGTATTACACGCTGGGTGGCGAGCGCGCCGCCGAGGCCTGGATCGTGCTGCACGGCATGGGACAGCTCGCTGCACGCTTCCTGCAGGCGTTCCGGCCGGTGGCTACGCCGGGCCGGCTGATTCTGGCTCCCGAGGCGCTGAACCACTACTACACCGATCACCGGACCCGGAAGGTCGGCGCGCTCTGGATGACCAGCGAAGACCGGCTGGCGCAAATCGCCGACTATGTCCGCTACCTGGACCTGGTGTGGTCCGAAGTGACCAGGCAGCGCACCCCCTTCGCACGGGTGGAAGTGCACGGATTCTCGCAGGGGGCGCAGACCGCGGTGCGCTGGGTGGCGATGGGTCAGGTGTCCTGCAGCCGGCTGGTGCTGTGGGGCGGGGGGGTACCCCATGATCTCGACCTGGCGAAATACGGAGCCATATTGAACGCCGCCGACCTCACCCTCATCATGGGCGACCGGGACGAATTCATTACCGAGGAACGGGTACAGGCGGAAGTCGATTTCCTCCAATCCTCCGGATTGCGCTACACGATGCGACGGTTTCGCGGGGGCCACGTCATTCCCTGGCCGCTGCTTCAGGAGCTGGCCGGGATCCCGGCGGGAGAACCGGCGCCATGACGCCGCGTCGGCATCGTCCCAAGCGGGACGAACTGCTGCGGGAGAACGGCGAGCTGCGTCGCCGGCTGGTCGAGCTGTCCGGCGGCCCCCCCCGACCGACGGCCGGGGAAATGCTGGACCTGATCGATGCCTTCGCCGACGGTTACCTGGTCCTCGACGAGGCGCTCGCGGTCGTGGAGCTCAATCGCGGCACCGAGCGGTTGTTCGGCCTCAGCCCGGAGGACGCGATCGGCCGGCCGATCGGGGAGCTCATCCCCGGGGACGCCATCGGCACCCACATCAGCCAGCTGCGCATGGCTCTGGCCTCCGGGGCTCCCCACCGGCCGCGGCGGATTTCGCTCAATGGGCGGCGCGGATCGGGTGACCTGTTCCGGGTGGAGGTGACGCTGGCCCGGCGCCGCTTCACCGGTAGCGAGGGCTGGCTGCTCACCTTCCGCAACCTCGCCGTGCTGCAGGCCGCGCTCGATACGCTCGACGTGGTGGAGCAGCGGTACGAGGCGCTGGCGGAGGTGGTGCCGGTGGCAGTGTTCCGGACCGACGTGCAGGGACGCTGCATCTACGTCAGCCGCCGCTGGACCGAGCTCACCGGCTTCGGTCTGCTCGATGCGTTAGGCGATGGCTGGCGCATGATCGTGCATCCCCACGACCAGGAGCGGATCAGCCGTGAGTCGGAGGCGCCGCTGATTCACGGACTGCCGACCCGCAATGAGCACCGGATCCGCCGCACGGACGGGAGCACCGTCTGGGTGCTGGTGCACACCGCCCCCGAACGGGATTCCGCAGGCCGGATTCTGGGGTACGTGGGCACCATGACCGACATCACCGCGCACAAGCACCTGGAAGCGGCGTTGCGCCTGAGCGAAGAACAGTTCCGGCTGATGTTCCGGGAGAATCCGATCCCGATGTGGGTCTACGACCGGGAAACCCTGTTCTTCCTGGAAGTGAACGATGCGGCGATTCGCCGCTACGGCTGGACCCGCGAGGAATTCCTCCACCGCAAGATCACCGACATCCGACCGCCTTCCGACATTCCGCGCCTGCTCCGGTCGCTGGCAGAGCGCCCGCCCGGCTGGTATCGCACCAACCGCTGGCGGCATCGGCTCAAGGACGGGAGTCTCGTATCGGTGGAAGTGGCCGCTCACCCGACCCGGTTTGACGGCCGCGAGGCGGTACTGGTAGCGGTCTACCTCCCCGACATCGAGGCGGGTTCCCCCCCGGTGGTGGAGGCCGCCACGGGCGAGCGGGACGGCAACGGCTCGGCCGCCGGCGACTGAGCTCCTCTCGACCGCTTGAGAGTCGGGGGCCAATCGCCTAAGTTCATTGGCCGTCTTGTTTTAGCGGAAGATACGAGGAGCCGTGCCGACCTACGAGTACCGCTGCCCCAAGGGGCACGAGTTCGAAAAGTTCCAGAAGATGAGCCAGAGCCCGCGGACCAGGTGCCCGACCTGCGGCCGGATGGCCACGCGGCGCATCTCCGCCGGCGCCGGCCTGGTATTCCGGGGCTCGGGCTTCTACATCACCGACTACGGCAAGGACGGCAAGGGCCCGCGGAAATCGGAAGAGGCGACCGTCAGCGACTCGGCCTCGAAGGACACCACCAAGGAACCTCCCAAGGAACAACCCCAGGCCAAGGCCGCCGGCAAACGGGGAAAGAAGAAGGCCGCGGAGTGACGGTCCAGCTCCAGACCGAGCTGGCGCGGGTTGCGGCCACGCTCGGCGCGCCGGATGCGGAGTTCGTGCTCGAACGGCCGCGTGACCCCGGCCACGGCGACCTGGCCACCAACCTGGCCCTGGTGCTGGCCCGACCACTCCGGGCCAATCCTCGCGCCATCGCCGAAAAGGTGCTGGCCGAGCTGGCGCTTCCTGCCACCCTGGTCACCCGCACCGAGATTGCCGGACCCGGGTTCATCAACTTCTGGCTGGCGGGCGACCAGCTGGCCTCCCAGGTCGAAGCCATCGTTACCCGGGGACCCGAGTACGGGAGGAGCACCGCGGGGCTGGGCCGGACGGTGAACGTGGAGTTCGTTTCGGCCAATCCGACCGGCCCGCTGCACGTGGGGCACGGACGGGGCGCGGCGTTAGGCGACGGCATTGCGTCGCTCTACGAGTGGACCGGGCACGCCGTGACCCGGGAGTTCTACATCAACGACGCCGGCACCCAGATCGACAAACTGGTGCGGAGCCTCTGGGCCCGGATGGCGGAGCAGCGCGGCGCGGAGCTGGCAATCCCCGAAGGCGGCTATCACGGCGAGTATCTGGCCGAGGCCGCCGCGCAGGCGCTCCGGCAGTTTCCCGCCGAGTTGTTCGCCGGCGGCTACGAGGCGGCGCGGGAGACGCTCCGGCCCTGGATCCTGGAGCAGCAGCGGGAAGAGCAGCGCGAGCTGCTGGAGCGCTTCGGGGTGCGGTTCGAGCGGTGGACATCGGAGCAGTCGCTCTACGACCAGGGCAAGGTGGCCCACGCGCTCGAAGTGCTGGCGGGCCGCGGGCTCACCTACGAGCAGGATGGCGCGCTCTGGCTGCGGACCTCGTCCTTCGGCGACGACAAGGACCGGGTGCTCCGGAAACAGGACGGGAGCTACACCTATCTGGTCCCGGATATCGCCTACCACGTCGACAAGCACGAGCGGGGATTCAACCTGGCGATCGACGTCTGGGGCGCCGACCACCACGGCTACATCCCCCGGCTCCGGGCCGTGCTCAAGGCGCTGGGGTACCGGGACGATTTCTTCGACGTGGCCCTGGTGCAGCTGGTGAAGGTGATGAAGGGCGGGGAAGAGGTCCGGATGTCCAAGCGGGCCGGCGAGTACGTCACCCTGCGCGATCTGATCGACGAGGTCGGGGTGGACGCCACCCGGTATTTCTTCCTGATGCGGCGGGGCGATACGCCCTTCACCTTCGATATCGATCTGGCCCTCACCCAGACCGATGAGAATCCGGTCTTCTACGTGCAGATGGCGCACGCCCGGATGAGCGGCATCTTCCGGGTTGCCGGGGTGGAGCCGGAGGCCGTGGGCCCGGCGTTCCAGCTCTCGGCCCTGCCGGCGGACCAGGACCAGGAACTCGCCAAGGCGCTGCCGGTCTTTCCCGAGACGGTCGAGCGCGCGGCCCGGGAACGGGAGCCGCACCGGATCTGCGCCTACCTCGAAGACCTGGCCGGGACCGTGCACGGCTGGTACCATCACTGCCGGGTGTTAGGCGAACCGCCTGCGATCCAGCAGAACCGGATGGTCCTGGCCCGCGCGGCCCGGACCGTCCTGGCCAACGGGCTCACGATTCTGGGCCTGACGGCCCCCGACCGGATGTGACCATGACCCTGGTCGTCGTCGGCAGTATCGCCCTCGACTCCGTTTTCACGCCCTTCGGAGAGACGGCCGACGCCATCGGCGGATCGGCCGTGTACTTCAGCGTGGCGGGCTCGCTGCTGCACCCGGTCCGCGTGGTCGGGGTGGTCGGCGACGACTATCCGATGGAAGAGCTGCAGCGCCTGAGCGAGCGGGGAATCGACTGGCGCGGGGTCGAGCGGGCCCCGGGCGAGAGCTTCCGCTGGAAAGGCAAGTACTCCTACGACCTCCAGAGCCGCGAGACGCTCGAGACCCGGCTCGGGGTCTTCGCCAGCTTCGCGCCCCGTCTGCCCGACGGATGGCACGACGCGAAGTACGTGTTCCTGGGCAATATCGATCCCGAGCTCCAGCTCAACGTGCTGACCCAGATCGACCAGCCCCGCCTGGTGGCGTGCGACACCATGAATTACTGGATCCAGCGCAAGCGGCCCCAGCTGCTGGAGCTGCTGGAGCGGGTCGACATCCTGATGGTCAACGACTCGGAAGCGCGCGAGCTGTCGGGCGACTGGAACATTCACCGGGCCGCCCGCTGGATTCTCTCCCGCGGTCCGAAGCAGCTGGTCATCAAGCAGGGGGAATACGGCGCGCTCCTGATGGAACCGGGCCGCACCTTCTACGTGCCGGCCTGGCCCCTGGAGGAAGTGTTCGATCCCACCGGCGCCGGAGACGCCTTCGCCGGCGGCTTCATGGCCTACCTGGCGCGGTGCAGCGACACCGGCTCGAATGCCATGCGGCGCGCCATGGTGTACGGCGCGGCCATGGGCTCCTATGCCGTGGAGGGGTTCGGGGTGCGCGGCTTCGACGCGCTCACCTTCGATGACGTCGTGGGCCGGGTGCGTCAGTTCACCGACCTGACCCACGTGCCGGCCGCGGAGCAGATCGAATGACCGAACGCCAGTACGCCGCCGCCGGGGTCGACCTGCGCACGGCCGAAGCGAGCAAGGAACGGATTGCCCAGCTCGTGGCCGGGACCCGTACGCCGCTCGCCGTCGGCGCGGTCGGTGCCTTCGGCGGGATGGTGCGGGTCCCGCCCGGCTATCGCCGGCCGGTGCTGGTGCTGAGCACCGACGGAGTGGGCACCAAAGTGCTGGTGGCCGGCGAAGCCGGCCGGCTCGACACCGTCGGCGAAGACCTGGTCAATCACAGCGTCAACGACATCCTGGTGCATGGCGCCACGCCGATCGCCTTCATGGACTACGTGGCGGGAGCCGGGCTCAGCGTAGAGCAGATCGCCGAGCTGGTGGAAGGCGTGGCGCGCGGCTGCCGGGCCCACGAGATGGTGCTGGCGGGAGGCGAGACGGCGCAGATGCCCGGGCTGTATCAGCCGGGGCACTTCGATCTGGCGGGGACCATCCTGGGCGTGGTGGAGGAAGATCAGGCGCTGCATGGCGACCGCATCGTTCCCGGCGATGTGCTAGTGGGGTACGCCTCCACCGGCCTCCATACCAACGGATATACCCTCGCCCGACGGGTCGTGTTCGAGCGCCTGGGGCATCCGGTCGATGCCTGGCTGCCCGAACTGGGCAGCAGCGTGGGCGATGCGTTCCTGGCGATCCACCGGTCCTACTGGACCGCGGTGAAGCCGGTGTTAGGCGAGGTGCACGGGCTGGCCCACATCACCGGCGGCGGGATTCCCGGCAACCTGGTGCGGGTGCTGCCGCCCGAGTGTGAGGCGGTCATCGATCCGTCCAGCTGGACCGTACCCCCGCTCTTCCGGCTGATACAGCGGGGCGGCCGGGTGAGTGATCAGGAAATGCGCGAGGTATTCAACCTCGGGGTCGGGCTGATTGCAGTATTGCCTGCGGCCGCGGTCGATTCGGTGACCCGGGCCGCAACCGCCGCCGGAGTCGAGACTTGGGTCATCGGAGCGGTCCGTCCCGGAGCCGGTGGTGTGCGGTTTGCGGCAAAATGAACAGATGCGCCTGGCGTGAAGCCGGACAGCTCCGGTCCTCCCGGACCATCGCAGGATCCCACAGCTACGGGACCGCTCTACGACGATCCTCCAACCCGTCCGCCACTCGTTCAGTCATTCGATGACTGAAGCCGAGGCCATGCGTCGCGCCCTCGAGCTCGCCTGGCGTGGCTGGGGACGGGTGCATCCCAATCCGATGGTCGGCGCGGTGCTGTTGCGCGACGGCGCCATGATCGGCGAAGGCTGGCATGCCGAGTTCGGCGGCCCCCACGCCGAAGTGGCCGCGATCGCCAGTGCGGGAGGGAAGGCGGAAGGCGCCACCCTGGTCGTGACCCTCGAACCGTGCCGTCATCACGGGAAGACTCCACCCTGTACCGAGGCCATCTTCGACGCCGGCATCACCCGCGTGATCTTCGGCGCCGACGATCCCACTCCGGAAGCGCGGGGCGGCGCCTCCGAACTGGCGGGGGTGGGCCTCAGCGTGGACCGGTTGCCGGTGGAGAATCAGGTCCGGCGGCAGAACGCGATCTTCTTTCATTCGCTCCGCCCGGTCGGACGGCCATACGTGGCGCTCAAGCTCGCCACCAGCGTGGACGGCAGGATCGCCGACTACACCGGCCGATCGCAGTGGCTCTCCTCCAGGAAGGCGCGGGAGTGGACCCATTGGCTCAGGGCCGGGTTCGACGCCATCGCCGTGGGCGGCCGCACCGCCCGGGCGGACAATCCCTCGCTGACGGTCCGGGGGGAGATCGCGCCGCGGGTTCCCCCTCACCGGATCGTCTTCGACCGCCACGCGCAGCTGGCCGGGGCCAACAAGCTGCTGGATACCGCCCGCGACATCCCGGTGACCCTGGTGAGCGAGGGAAAACCGCTGCCCGAGCTGGCCACGAAATACGAGGCGGCCGGCGTGACCACGATCGAGGCCGCCAGCCTCGACGTCGCGCTCCAGCGGTTGCACGCGGCCGGCCTGGCGTCGATCCTGGTAGAGGGCGGAGGCCGGCTCGCGGCCCGGCTCCTGGCGGCGGGCCTGATCGACCGGTTCTACTGGGTCCAGACGCCGCTCTGGCTGGGGGAGGGCGCCGTCCCCGCTTTCGCGGGCCTGCATGGCGAGCTGCTGGAGCAGGTGAACCGCTGGACCCCGGTTGAACGCCGGTCGTTAGGCGTCGATACTCTCCTGGTGCTGGACCGGCAACACAGTGGCTGAGGAGTCCATGACCGCACCCGATCGCCGGCCGGCGGCTCCCCGCTTTGCCCTCGGCCTGGCCATTGCCGCCGCGCTGCTGCTGGGGCTGTCGGGGCTGTTGCTCTGGTGGGCCTGGAGCGGTATCCGGGCCTCGTCCGAGGCCATTCGCGGCGGGGCCGGAGCGATCGAGCTGGTTTCCCCCAAGGGCGACGCGACCAGCCGGCCCATCACCTTCGTCTGGCGTGCCGCTCCCGAGCCGGCCCGCTACACCGTGGAGGTCTCCACCGTCGAGGGGGAATCGGTCTACCGGACCGAAGTGGGTGACACCGCCGTGGCCCTTCCCGGGAACATCGCCCTGGTGCCCGGCCAGGAATATCACTGGTTTGTGAGCGTTCGCCTGGCAGACGGCAGCGCTACCCGCAGTCCCGTCGCCCGCTTCCGGCCCTGATCCGCGGTGTTCACCGGCCTGGTGTCCGCGGTCGGATCGGTCGAGTCGGTCTCCCGGACCGGCGGTGGCCTCCGGCTCAAGATCCGCGTTTCCTGGAGCAAGCTTCAGAACGGCGAGAGCATCGCCGTTGATGGCGCCTGTCTCACCGTCCGGCGCAAGGGCCGCGGCTGGTTCGAGGTCCAGGTGGTGGACACTTCCCTCGACCGGACCCGGTTCGGCGAGTACCGGGCGGGTGACCGGGTCAATCTCGAGCGGGCCCTGAAGCTGGGGGACCGCCTGGGCGGTCACCTGGTTCAGGGTCATGTGGACGGGATCGGTCGGGTGCGGCGGGTGTCGAGCCGCAAGGACGCCCGGGTGATCGACCTCGAAGTGCCCCTCGAGGTGGCGCGGGTCTCGGTCCCACTGGGCTCCATTACCGTGGACGGCGTGAGCCTGACGGTGGTGGCAAAGCCCGCCCGGCGGAGGATACGGATCTCCTTGGTTCCGTATACTTTACAGCACACGAACCTGGGGCGTCTGGGGTCCGGCTCGCTGGTCCATATCGAGGGCGATGTGATCGGGAAATACCTGAGAGAAGTCATGGAGTCGCGAGTCGCGGGTCGCGGGTCGCGCGCGACGCGCCGGAAGCCGGTTCGGCGCCGTCCTCCACCCGCTCGTGACTCGTGACCCGGGACGCGAGACTCGAAGTATTCGGCACGATCGAGCAGGCCATCGAAGACCTTCGCAACGGCAAGGTCGTCATCGTGGCCGACGACCGTGACCGGGAGAACGAAGGCGATTTCGT
>DASTEX010000254.1:0-3472 GCA_035709185.1 Gemmatimonadales bacterium | reverse complement strand
CAGCGTGGCGCGGGTGGTGGCGCAGGAGCGCGACCGCTGGGCCATCCAGACTGCTTCCGGTCCGGGAACCGCCCGGATCCCGTCGGCTTCCCGGCTGGATCCCTGGCCAGTGGTGGGCGACTGGGTGATGGTGGAGCCCGGACCGATGCCGGCCGACCCGTGGTCCATCCGGGTGGTGCTGCCCCGGCGGTCGTGTTTCTCGCGGGGTGCGCCACTCACCGGCCTGACCGAACAGGCGCTCGCGGCCAACGTCGATCGGGTCTGGATCGTTCACGGACTGGACCTGCCGCCTAACATGCGTCGGATGGAACGGTATCTTGCCCTGGCCTGGGAGAGCGGTGCCCTGCCGGAGATCGTTCTCACGAAGTCGGACCTGGCCCAGCCGCTGGAGAGCGCGATCGCGGCAGTGCAGCAGGTTGCGATCGGGGTGCCGATCCGGGTGGTGAGCGCGCACGATCCGGAGAGGGTGGCCCGCCTGCGCGAGACGCTCTTGCCGGGGAAGACCGTCGCCCTGCTGGGCCCCTCGGGCGCGGGCAAGTCCACCCTGATCAACCTGCTGGCCGGGAGCGGGATCGCCCGCACCGGCGAGGTGCGCGAGGCCGACCGGAAGGGCCGTCATACCACCACTCGGCGCGACCTGTTTCAGATTCCGGGTGGCGCCCTGCTGCTCGATACGCCCGGTCTCCGCGAGTTACGGGTGTGGGATCTCGACCAGGGATTGGACCAGGCCTTCCCGGAGATCGGCCAGCTGGCGGCGGAATGCCGATTTGGCGATTGCCGCCACCAGTCGGAGCCGGGCTGCGCCGTGCTGGCCGCGGTCGAAGCGGGGAAGCTCGACGTCGCCCGCCTGGAGAGCTACCGGAAGCTCCAGGCCGAAGCCGAATGGCAGGCGAGGAAGTCGGACCCGCTGGCCCGGGCCGCGCATGTGGCCGAGCACAAGGCGGCCCTCAAATCGCTGAAACAACACCATCCGAAGTATCACAGCTGACGCTATCTGTCAGGCCGTCAGCTTCGCCAGAAGCGAGTCCAGCCGAGTGTAGCTCACATCCAGTCCCTCCTTCATGCCCGTCTGCAGCGCCGCGTCACGAGCTTCCTTGCTGGGATACAGAATGGTGAGCTTGATCGTGGTCCGGCCGCCCGTTTCGGTCAGCTCCAGGGTGTTGATCGTCTCGGGCCACTCGGGTCCCCAGCTCTCGGTGGTGACCAGCCGTTCCGGCGGAGCCACCTCGCGGACGATGCCGGTCATGCTCAACTCGTCCCCGTCACTCCGGCGCCAGACATAGTGCCACGAGCCGCCGGGCCGAAGGTCCATTTCGCACACCGGCATGGTCCATCCCTCCGGAAAGCCCATCCAGTTCGGGACGTGCTGGGGGTTGGTCCACACGTCGTAGACGATGCGGCGGGGGGCGTCCACTACCCGGGTGATCACGATTTCCCGGTCCGACGCCAGTGCGTACGAAGTGACGCCAGTTTCAGTTGCGGTCATCGTTCTGCTCCTGTTGCTTGAGGTGCTTCAGATATTCATCGAGCCGGTTGTAGCTCGCTTCCCAGAACCGACGGAATTCGCCGGCCCACTCGGCCGCCTCCTTGAGCGGGGCCGCGTCGAGCGCGCGGGGGCGCCACTGGGCCTCCCGTCCCTGCTGAATCAGGCCGGCCCGCTCGAGAATCCGGAGGTGTTTTGAAACCGCAGGGCCGCTGATCCGAAAGGGGGCCGACAATTCCTTGACCGTGGCCGGCCCCTCGGCCAGCCGGGAGAGGATGGCCCGGCGGGTCGGGTCGGCCAGGGCGAAGAACGTGGCGCTCAGAGTATCGGAGGCTGGTCGCATACGATTGCTATATATGGATGTTTGTAGCTAACCGTTTGGTTAAGTAACCTATAGGTTAGATACAAACTGGCTGGCTGGTTGTCAAGAACCGGGACCAAGTCAGCCCACCCGGGGGAGAACCTGCGGATGATCGGCCGGATCGGAACTGCATTGATGGGCAGGATCCTGGGAGCCACGGTCCCGCTCTCGGCCCAGGAGGCTGCGACCACTGTGGCCATCCGCCACGTCACCGTCATCGACGGCACCGGTGCGGCACCCATCGCGGACGCGACCGTGCTGATCCGGGGCTCCCGGATCGAGGCAGTTGGCCCCTCCGGCCGGATACCGATTCCGGCGGGCGCCACGGTGATTGAGGGCGAAGGCAAGTTCCTGGTCCCCGGCCTGATCGACACCCACCTCCACATCGCCCGGAGGCTGGGTGCTCCCATCGTCGATCGCCAGCTGGGTTACGCGCTGGCGAACGGCGTCACCGGCTTCCGGGAAGCCAGCGGCATCGGCAAGGAACGGGAGCTGGTGTCGTTACGCGAGAAGATCGAGCGGGGCGAGCAGCTCGGCCCCCGGCTTTACATCTCGGGCACGGCATCGGGCCAGAACCTTCCCCGCTACCAGGCGAGCGGGCTGGCGGACCTGGTGCGGCGGCTGCGTGACGTCGGGGTGGACGGGATCAAGCTCCGGAACCTCAACCAGGCCCAAGCCGATAGCGCCATCCGCGCGGCGAAGGAAGCCGGCCTCGCAGTGTTCGGGCATACCTACGGGCCCGGCACCGACGTGGATTTCACGGTGCCGGCACTGGAATCCGGCGCCACCGGTGTGATGCATATCAACGGTCCGGGACCGGCATCGTCGGTCAAGCCGCGCACGGTGCTCGCCAGCGGTTGGCAGGGTGAATGGCTCAGGCTGCACTTCCGCTGGGTGGACGCGACGGTGGCGGACGAAGCCCGCATGATCCAGGCGCTGGTGAATCACGGAGCCTGGCTGGAGCCAACGCTCACGACGGTGGAGTTCGAGGTCCACCCCGATCAGTACCAGGACCGGCCGGAGAGCCGGGTGGCGGAGATCCTCTGGGAATACCCGTTCCCCAAGATGCGCGAAGGCATGCCGGCGTGGACCGGCAGCGACCGGGAGGTGGCACTGGAAGGTTACGCCCGGATGCAGCATTTCGTGCGCCGGGCGCACCAGGCCGGCATCCCGATCATCGCCGGCACCGACGGCTATCCCCAGTCGAGCGGGAGCATCCACGAGGAGCTGCGGCTGCTGGTCGCCGCGGGCCTGACCCCCATGGCGGCTCTCCAGGCGGCCACCCGCAACGCCGCCCGCGCATTGGGGTGGGAGAAACGCACCGGGACCATCGTCGCCGGGCTCGCTGGTGCTGCTGGAAGCGAACCCGCTGGACGACATCACGAACACGAAGAAGATTGCGCTGGTCGTCCGCTCCGGCCGAGTCCTCGACCGGGAGGAGCTGAATCGTCTGGCCTCGGTGGCTTCCCCGTGAGTCGCCGCAGCTGCGCTAACATGTGCACTTCCGACCGGTCCCGGGAGACTACTGGTTATGCGCTTCAAGAGCCGGGCCCAGCGGCGCAAGTTCGCCGAGCTGCTCGTCAAGGGCGAGATCACGCCCGAGGCCTATGAGCGCTGGAACCGGGACA
>DASTEX010000253.1:0-3007 GCA_035709185.1 Gemmatimonadales bacterium | reverse complement strand
TTGGACTGGCTCCAGATGCCCCGGATTTTCCCGGTGCCGTTGTCGAGGTTGACATAGGCCGAGATCTTCGGCAGCTCATCCCGGTGGATCCGGAGATAGCGGTTGGAGCCGATCAGGCCCTGCTCTTCCCCGGTCCAGAGTCCGATCCGCACGGTGCGGCGCATCGGCATGCCCAGGGTCTTGAGAATCCGGATCGCTTCCATCATCACCACCGAGCCGGCGCCGTTGTCGGTGGCGCCGGTGCCCGAATGCCAGCTGTCGAAGTGGGCGCCCAGCATCACCACTTCGTCCGCCTTGTCGGTGCCGCGAATTTCCGCGACAACGTTGGCCGGAGTGCGGTTGTCGTCCAGAAAGCGGGTCTGCAGGTTGAGCTCCACCCGCGCCGGCAATCCGCGCTGCGCCACCCGGTAGAGGGTGCCGTACTGCTCGTGCGCCACCAGCAGGTTGGGCACCGGATTGTAGATGCTGTCCCGGGCCGACCGGCCGTCAAAGTGGCCGCCGTTCCGGATGATCCCGTAAGTCCATCCGGAAGACTGGAGCACCGCGGCGGGCTGCTCGCTGCGCAGTAGCCGGGCAGCCGCGGCGTTGAGGGCCGCCTGGCGGGCGAAATTACTCGGCCCACCGCCCTGGCGGGCGCCCTGCGCCGGCGGCGCCGGAGGCTCCAGCAGGTCCTCGAGCGCGATGCGGCGGTCCCGGGGCTCGAACTCCGGCCCGATGACCGCGGGCGCGCCCCGCAGCACGCAGGCTCCCTTGAGCTTGCCGGTGTACTTGGCCAGGTCGGCGGAGTCCCGCACCTCGAAGACCACCACCGGGCAGGTGATCGTCCCCTTGGTGCTCCCGCTCCAGGCCTGGGGATAGGCGTCGAGCGGCTTGGTCCACGGCTCCAGGATCCGGCCGCTGTAGGAAACGATCTCCCATCCCCGGCCGAAGGCGGTGTCCCAGGGCTCGACCTTCACATTGGCCAGGCCCCAGGAGCGAAAGGTCTCGGCCGCCCACTCGTTGGCCTTGCGGCTGCCGGGCGAGTTGGTGAGCCGGGCGCCGATGACGTCGGTCAGATAGGACGCCAGGTCGTCGACCTTGGAGCGGTTGAGTCCCTCGTCCCGGATTTTCTGGACGGCGGAGAGATCCACCCGCTCCATGATGGTCTGGGAGGAAGCGGGAGCAGCGGAGATGGCGAGCACACAGCCAGCCATCGCGATGGCGCGAGCGAGTTTCATGGTCCGGATATCCTCGAGGGAGATTCAAGGCTAATACGTCCCGGCCTCCGGGGCTGTTGACCCCGGAGCCGGCGTGAGTCGTCGCGAGGCCCGAAGGGCCGAAGCGATCCCGTCAAACTACGGCCGCGCGATCGCGGCGAGCCGGCGCTCGATTTCGCTCCGGGGAATCCAGCGACCCGCCGCCATCACCCCGGCTCGACGCGCCACGTTGCCGATGTCGGTAAGCGGATTGGCGTCGAGCAGGATCAGGTCCGCCCGCTTGCCGCTCCCGATGGTTCCCGCGTCGGCGGTGCCCAGCATCTCCGCCACGTTGCGGGTCCCGGTGGCCAGGGCCTGCCAGGGGGTGAGCCCGGCCGCGACATAGGTACCCAGCTCCCGGGTGGTGGAGAACCCCGGAGCATTCCAGAGCTGGGGCGCGTCGGATCCCAGCACGATGCCGACCCCGGCGTCATGCAGTCCCTTCAGAATCCTGCGCCGGAGCGCAATGAACTCCCGGCGCATCTCCGGTGTCATGCCCGGCGCATTGCGGAAATTGTTGGTGGCGGTGGTCCAGCCCTGGATCATCGCTGCGGATACATGACGCAGGTCGGGCCGGGCGGCGAGCTCCTCCACTGGGTCCTCCCCCGCCATCGCCTCCAGGAAATACTCGGTGGGGACGATCCACACCCCGGAAGCCTTGGCCGCCGCGATCAGCGCCGGGAGCCGGGACCGATCCAGCTGGTTGACCAGATTGACCCCGAAGAAGCCCCCCTGGGCGGTGGTGAGGGTTGCCCCCGGCCGGAGCATCGCCTCCACAAAGCCGTCGATATGGTCGATGGTCCAGTAGCGCGCTTCCAGGGCGCGGTGAAGTCCCACATCCAGCGGGACATGCCCCGCGAAACGGATCCCGACTCGGTCCGCCGTGGCGGCCAGGGAGTCGAATGCCGCCCGGCTCACTCCCGGATGAATCTTGAGGAAATCGTAGCCCATCGCCTTCTCGGCCAGCACCATGCGCACCGCCGAGTCGGGACTCGGCACGCTGCCCCCGCTGAAGGAGGGACCCGAAGTCCAGATCCGCGGGCTCAGGATCTCGCCCCGCGCTGCGCGATCGCGGAACGGCAGATGGCGGGGCGTGCCGAGCATGCTGCGCACCGTGGTGACCCCGTTGAGGGCGAAGAGCTCGAGCACCCGGGCAATGGTCGTGTCGGGCGCATTCCCCGGCGGCACGTGGGCGTGCATCTCGGCGAGCCCGGGGATCAGGTACTTCCCTGCGCCGTCCACCCTTGTGGCGCCCTCGGGAACTCGTACCGAGGTGCTGGGCCCGAAGGACACGATCCGATCGCCCCGGGTGACCACGGTGTATCCCGGCAGAGTCCGCTCCCGGTCCATCGGGATCACGTTCACGTTGACGAACGCTACCGGCGGCGCGGCGGAGTGCCGGAGCACCCGGCCGGCACGCACCGCGGTCATCACCCCGTTGTCCACCTCGACCTGCCCGTTCACGATCACGTAGGGAATGCCGTCCGGGTACTGGTGCGGCTGGGTGAAGGTTGCCCGGTCCGCCACGGTCCGGAGATTGAACACCACCAGGTCAGCCATCATGCCCGCCTGGATCCGGCCGCGGTCGGTGAGACCCATCCGCGCCGCCGGGAGCGAGGTCATCTTCCGCACCGCGTCGGGCAGGGTGAGCACTTTGAGCTCGCGGACGTAGCGGCCCAGAACCCGGGGGAAGGTGCCGTAGTTGCGGGGATGGGGCACCGACGGGCCCGGCGCCGAGATGCTTCCGTCGGAGGCGATCGCGGTCCAGGGGT
>DASTEX010000252.1:0-2942 GCA_035709185.1 Gemmatimonadales bacterium | reverse complement strand
TGATCAGCCTGGCCCTGCTGACGCCGTCCACCGGTTTCATTCTGGATTCGCTGCCCAGCCTGCGGCTGCAGCAGCAGACCGCGTTCTGGGTCCGATCCAAGGCGATCGCGACCGAACTGCTGGCTCTGGCCATCCTGTTTGTGACGCTTCAGTCGGCCACCGCGTCCGGCCTGGTGCTCTCGGCGGCCGTGCTGATCGGCATGATCCTGCTGCTGCCGGTCCTGTTTCGCGGCTTCGCCCGGTTCATCGTACCGTATGCGCCGCGCACCGAATTTGCCTTCCTGCTCATGATTGCGGTGGTCTGCGCCTTCGTGACCCGGGCGCTGGGCGTCTACTACCTGGTAGGCGCCTTCGTCGTCGGCATGGTGGCGCAGGGATTCCGCGAGCGGCTGCCCGCCATTGCCTCCGAGCGGATGCTGCATGCGGTGGAGGCCTTCGGGTCGATCTTCGTGCCGTTCTATTTCTTCCATGCGGGCGTGGTGCTGCAGCGGGAGGACCTGAGCCTGGCGGCAGTGCTGTTAGGCCTGGTGCTGCTGGCGGTGGCGGTGCCGCTCCGGATCTTCCTGGTCGCGGCCCACCGGCGGCTCCGCTTCGGCGAAGGGTTTCAGCAGAGCCTGAAGGTGGGCATGCCGATGCTGCCCACCCTGGTCTTTACTCTGGTGATCGCCCAGATCCTGCGCGACAACTACGTGCTTCCCCCGCTGCTGTACGGTGGGCTGGTGGTCTATGCCCTGGGGACCACCATCATCCCGTCGCTGGGGTACCGGACGCCACCGCCGGAATTCGAGGATCTTCACCTCCAGCCGCTGCCGGATGAGGTCCAGGCCCGACTGAAGCTGCAGAACGAACCGGAGCCGGAACCGCCCTGGCGCGGAGTCTGACATTCAGCCGTTAGCCGTCAGCCGTTAGCCGTTAGCCGTGACGATCAGCGGCGGGGTGCAGGGTGCCGGGTGCCCGAGTTCCGAGTGCCGTGACCGAGTGCAAAGGTCCCTGTGCTGTCTCCCTGGCACCGAGCAGGCCCTGCTGGATTCTGCAGTATGTACTCACCACTCTGCTCGCCTGCCACCCGAAACTGGGAACTGCCAATCGGTTCTGAGTTCCTGCCGTCCCTGACCGCGGTAGGGGCGGTTATCCGTCCCGTGTTCCTGCCGGGTGACCCAGGCGATATACTCCGGACGTCGGGGCGGACCGCAACGTCCGCCCGACCACCTCGCTTTCCAGGAGGCAGGATGACCAGAGTTTCCCAGCATTTCCCGACCGACACCGCCGGTCTGCCGGAATCGCATCCACCCGAAGTGCTGGAGCCGGGTGATGGGGGTCAGATCGAGCTCAGAATCGCTCCGGTTGCGAAACCGATCAGCGGGGCAACCGTCCGCATGCTCGCATACAACGGTTCGATTCCGGGCCCGACTCTGCGGGTCCGCCAGGGCTCTCGACTGGCGGTGAACCTGATCAACGAGGGGGATCTCGAAACCACGGTCCACTGGCACGGACTGAGAGTGGAAAACCGGTACGATGGAACTCCGGAGACTCAACGCCCGGTGGCGGTGGGCGAAAGCCTCACCAGCCACCTTCAGTTTCCGGATCCGGGGATCTACTGGTATCACCCTCACATCCGGGAGGACTACACTCAGGAGATGGGACTCTATGGGGCCATCGTGGTTGTGCCCGGGGAGACCGACTACTGGCCCCCGGTGAACCGCGAGTTGGTTCTGATCCTGGACGATTTCCTGCTGGAGGATGGAAAGGCGGCGCCCTTCAGCCGGACGGTGACCACCTATACGGCCATGGGCCGGTACGGCAACGTATTCCTGGTGAATGGCGAACCCTGCCCGACATTGGACGTCAAGCTGGGCGAGGTGGTGCGGTTCTATCTGGTCAACACCGCCAATACCCGGGTGTTCCATGTGGCCCTCCACGGCGCTCGGCTCAAGCGGGTCGGAGGCGACAGCGGTCGCTATGAACGCGAGGAACTGATCGACTCCCTGCTGATCTCGCCCTCGGAGCGGATTGTGGTGGACGCACGATTCGAGAATCCGGGTCCCGTGACTCTGGTCCACCGGACGCCGAGGCAGGCGTATCTGCTGGCCGTTATCATGGTGGGAGAAGAACCGGCCAATCCCTCGCTGGCCGGCCCATTCGAGCAGCTCCGGACCAACGCCGACCTCGCGGCTGAACGCGATCGGCTCGGGCCGTATCTCGCGGCCGAGCCCGATCGGACTCTGGCACTGGTAGCTGAAATGAACCTGGAGGAACCGGAGCTCCCATCAGACCGGCTCGTCTATACCTGCCCGATGCATCCCGCCGTCTCAAGGGACCAGCCGGGCCGGTGCCCCGAGTGCGGGATGAAGCTCATGGCTGCCGCTGCCGCGACGGAGTATGTCTGCCCGATGCACCCGGAGATCAGGAGCAGTCAGGCCGATCGGTGTTCCCTCTGCGGCATGAAGCTCCTGCCGGCCCGGCTGGTCGAGGGCGCCACCGGTGAAAGCCACCACCATCACCCCACCGAGCATCATGGCCCTTCGGCCGCGCCGGCTTCCCCCGATGCCACCGGTTTCCCTGGCGGTATCGAGTGGGAAGATGACATGGTTGAAGTGAACCGCGGAACCACGCCGGCGAACATGCGCTGGAAGCTGATCGACCGCGCCACCGGGGCCGAGGGGGCGGCCATCGACTGGCGATTCCGGGTGGGCGACAGGGTGAAGATCCGTCTGGTCAACGAGATGGACTCGGACCATCCGATGCAGCACCCCTTCCATATTCATGGAGCAGGCCGGTTTCTGATTCTCTCCCGGGACGGAGCGGTGGAGCCGAACCTGGTCTGGAAGGACACGGTGCTGATTCCGACGGGTCAGACAGTCGATATTCTGCTCGAGGTCTCCAATCCCGGCCGCTGGATGGCCCATTGCCACATCGCCGAACACCACGAGAGCGGAATGATG
>DASTEX010000251.1:0-3764 GCA_035709185.1 Gemmatimonadales bacterium | reverse complement strand
CCGCCGTCCCAGGGTGTTCTCCGCCTGGTACCCGACGAACAGGACCAGGTTGCGGTGATCGCCGATGTTATGCGCCAGGTGATGCAGAATCCGGCCGCTTTCCGCCATGCCCGAGGCCGCGACGATGACCGCGGGACCGGTCAGGGTGTTGAGCCGCTTCGATTCCTCCACGTCCCGGACATAGCGAACCAGGGGGAACTCGAAGATGTCCGTGGTCTGGGCAATGAGCGCCTCGCGGGAGTCGAAGTTCTCGGGATGCATCCGGAACACCGCGGTGGCATCGACCCCCAGGGGACTGTCGACGTAGATCGTGATGCCCGGGATCTCTCCCCGGCGGAAGAGGGCATGCAGGGAATACACGATCTCCTGGATCCGGCCCAGCGCGAAGGCCGGGATCAGCACCTTGCCTCCCCGTCCCACGACCCGGCGGACGACCTGACCCAGGTGCTGCTCGCTGTCGGCTACCGGCTCGTGATCGGTATCGGCATAGGTGGATTCGATGATCAGCGTGTCGACCGGACCGGAAGGTGGATCGGGGTCCCGGATGATGGGGAGGCCGCCCCGGCCGATGTCGCCCGAGAACAGCAGGCGGTGCGGGGTGTTTCCTTCCGTGATGCGGATATCGATCGAGGCCGAACCGAGGATGTGGCCCGCGTCCTGGTATTCGAAGGACAGGTGCTTCCGGACGAACTGCACCCGGTGGTAGGGCACGCCCACGATCAGCTCCTGCACCGCAATCGCGTCACGCATGGTGTACAGCGGCTCGCTCTCGGGGCCGGCCTTTCCCCGCCGGGCGAGAAACGCGGCGTCCTTTTCCTGGATCATGGCCGAGTCCGGCAACATCACCGCCGCCAGATCGCGGGTCGCCGGCGTCGCATAGATGGGGCCGTGGAACCCGTGCCGAACCAGCAGCGGCAGCCGCCCGATGTGGTCGATGTGCGCATGGCTCAGGATGATCGAGTCGAGCCGGCGGGGATCGAACGGGAGGGCGCGATTGAGCTGGCTGGACTCGGCGCGGGGTCCCTGGAACAGGCCCGCGTCCAGCGCGATCCGCGCTCCGGCGGCCTCGAGCAGGTGGAGAGAACCGGTGACGCGCCCTGCCGCACCATGGAAGGTGAGCTGCATTATCTCCTCTCGGACGGTCAGACGGTCTGCGTGTCAGCGGGTCCCGAACAGCCGGTCGCCGGCATCGCCGAGGCCCGGCAGGATGTACCCGTGGTCGTTGAGCTCGCGGTCGAGTGCCGCAGTGTACACCGGCACGTCGGGATGCGCGTCGAGCATGGCGTGGATGCCCTCGGGTGCCGCGACGAGGCAGATGAACCGGACCCGGCTCGCGCCCACGGCCTTGAGCTGCTGGACCGCGGCGACGGCCGAGCCGCCGGTCGCGAGCATCGGATCGAGCACGAAGAAATCGCGGCCTGCGTCGGGCGGCACCTTGAAGTAATAGCTCACGGGCTTGAGGGTCGCGTGGTCCCGGTAGAGCCCGATATGGGCCACGCGCGCCGAGGGTATCAGAGTCAGGATGCCATCGACCATCCCGAGACCGGCTCGGAGGATCGGCACCAAGGTGAGCTTTTTGCCGGCCACCATCCGGGCCGTGGTCATCTCCAGCGGGGTCTGCACCTCCACGACCTGGGTCCCGAGATCACGGGTCACCTCGTAGGTCATGAGCATGGCGATCTCGCTCACCAGCTGGCGAAAGTCGCGGGTGGGCGTGTGGAAATCCCGGAGCAAGGCCAGCTTGTGCTGGATCAGCGGATGGTCGAGGACGGTGAGATTGGGGAGGCCGGGAACAGGCATCGCATCAATATGGCGGATGGGTGGAGGAGTCGCGAGTCGCGAGTCGAGTCGCGCGTCTCGAGACCACCCGGCCCACTCGCCGATCCGGGGTCCAGAGGGGCGGGGGACTCAAGGCTCGTGACTCGCGACTCGCGCCTCCCTATATTTGTCCGCCCGGCCAGGTAGCTCAGTTGGTAGAGCACGTGACTGAAAATCACGGTGTCGGCAGTTCGATTCTGCCCCTGGCCACTCGCCTCCTCTTCCATTCATAGCGCGGTACTCCCGGAGGCGTCGTGCCTCACCTCCAGTGGCCAGACCAGCGGCGGACGCTGCTTCTTCTCCTGCTGGCCGCGCTGGCGGTACGGCTCGTCTGGTGGGCCCTCTACATCGACATCATCGAAAATGAGGGCGTCGAATACGCCCGCCTCGCCTGGAACTGGTTCCACGGCCGGGGCTACGTCAGCATCTTCGGCGGCAATCATATCCTGTTTCCGCCGCTCTATCCGCTCCTCATCGGCCTGACCGCGCTGGTGGCCGGCTCGGAGGAATCGGCCGCGAGACTGGTTTCGGTGATCGCCGGCGTAGCGATGGTGGGCGCGGTGTACGGCCTGGCGCGGCGGACGTTCAACGACCGAGTCGCGGTGCTGGCCGGTGGCCTGGCCGCACTGCATCCCCTGCTGGTCGGACTGGGCGCCTCCACCTACTCCGAGGCGCTGTACCTGGGTCTCTATTCCCATGCCGCTCTGGCTGCGGTGCGAGCATTTCGCGAACGCTCCGGGCGCTGGGCGGCCGCGTGCGGCCTGCTGGCCGGGTTGGCCTACCTGACCCGGCCCGAGGGCGTGTTCCTGGCACTGGCCTTCGGTCCGCTTCTGCTGGCAGCCGGCCTGCTGGCCCGGCATGGCTGGCGCACCAGTCTGCTGCATGCTGCGCTGGTCGGTCTGCTGCTGTTGCTGGTGGGCGCTCCCTACGCGTGGTACCTGTCGGGAATCGCCGGGGGGTTCCGGTGGGAGGGAAAGTCCGCCATCAACGGCTTCAGCGTCATGCGGATCACGCAGGGGATGGGCCTGAGCGAGGCCAATCGCGGGCTCGGGCCCAACGCCGAGCCGGAAGGACCCTATCTGCGCTTCTCCGATCAGCATGCGTTGCTGGCTCATCCACCTGAAGGTGCTCCCGGTGTGCTGGCCACCGTCATGGAGGCTCCGGTAACGCGAGCGCAGACTATCGCCAGCCGGATTCGTTACGCCCGCTGGCTGGGCTCACCGCTGCTGCTGGTTCTGATTGCGGTGGGGCTGGTCGGTACGGTGTGGTGGAAGTCCCGGCTGTTCGAGGGGCTGGTGCTTCTCGCGCTGGGGGCACTTCCGATCATGGCCCTGATGACGCTCCAGTGGACCTGGACCCGCTATTTCATGCCCCTCCTGCCTGCCGGGGTGATCTGGGCCGCGGCGGGAGCCGACCGGATCGCGAGTGGCTTCACTGCAGTGGCGGCCCGGATGGGTCTCAAGGGATCACTGCCCTGGCTGCTGAACCAGGCTCTGGCCGGCTTGCTGCTCCTGGCCGTTGTGGCTCAATCGGCCCGGTTTGTCACTACGGTGCTGGAGCTCTCGCAGACGCGGCACTCCGACATCCGCGCCGCCGGAGAATGGATCCGCCGGGACCATCAGGCGGATATCGCCTCCCGCCGCCCCGTGATCGCCAGCATCGGCCTGGCCCTGGCGCACTACGCGGAAGGCGAGACCCTCTATCTGCCCTATGCCGATTCGGAGCGGGCCCTGAAATACCTGCGTGCGGCCGGACCGGATTACCTGGCCATCCGCGACAGCGAGGGCGGGAGCCTGCCTTACCTGGCCGAGTGGACCGAGCGGGAACCGCCCGATGAATGCGCAGAACGGGTGACGCTCCCGGCCGAGGCCGCGGCGCACTTTGCGGTGTGGCGCTGGAAATGCCGGGCGGGCCAACCGGCCCTGCGTGATTCGGTCCCCTGAGCT
>DASTEX010000250.1:0-4767 GCA_035709185.1 Gemmatimonadales bacterium | reverse complement strand
CGCAGCGGGCCGGCACCGCCGTGCTGCGGCTGGCCAACGCCGAGGTGGTGCCGTTCCACTTTCCCGGCCTGACCGAGACGCTCGCCCGGTACCGGGACGAGGTGAAGTCCCTGCTGAACCAGCGGCGGGACGCCGCGCTGGAACGGAACCGCCAGCTCGACGAAGGCGTGTTCACGGCGTTGAGCGATCCCCGGGAGCCGACCCGGCCCCCGGCCCGGGCCGACATCGCTCCCGCGCTGAACTTTGCACCGCTCGACAATGCGCTGACCGAGTGGCGCCGGAGCGCCGAACGGTACGAGACCGCGTTCGCCCGGCTGGACCGGACTCCCGCCGGTGCCGAGCTCAACCGCCTGCTCCGGCGGGTCGAGCGCGCGCTGGGTGATTCGGCCGGCCTGCCGCGGCGGCCCTGGTACCAGCATCTGCTCTACGCCCCCGGCTTCTATACCGGCTACGGCGTGAAGACGCTGCCCGGCATCCGGGAGGCGATCGAGCAGGGGTACTGGGCGGAAGCCGAACGGGAGGCCGCGCGGGTGGCGACCAGCCTGGGGAAGGCCGCGCGGCTGGTGGATTCGGCGGCGGCCCTGCTGGAAGGAGCTCCGGGGCAGTAGTGAAGGCGGAAAGCGTACTCCGCCCCGAAGTCCTGACCCGGCTGGAGCAGATCGGCCGGGCCGACCTGGTGGTGGGCGTGCCGTCGTACAACAACGCGCGCACCATCGGACACGTGGTACGGGCCATCACGGCCGGGCTGGCCAAGTATTTCCCCGACCACCCGGCGGTCCTGATCAATTCGGACGGCGGGTCGCGCGACGGCACCACGGACATCGTGGCCAGCGAGGGGCTGCCATCAGTCGGCACCATCCTGATCACGGCGCCGACCACGCCGATCAGCAAGGTGATCACCGCCTACCAGGGCCTCCCCGGCAAAGGAAGCGCGTTCCGCACCATCTTCGAGATCGCCCGGCGACTCGAGGCCAAGGCCTGCGCCGTGGTGGACTCCGACCTTCGCAGCATCACGCCCGAATGGATTCAGCTGTTGCTCGCCCCGGTGCTCTACCGCGATTTCGATTACGTCTGCCCGCTCTACAGCCGGCACAAGTACGACGGCACCATCACCAACGCGATCGTCTATCCGCTGGTGCGCGCCCTGTTCGGCAAGCGGGTGCGGCAGCCGATCGGGGGCGACTTCGGGTTCTCCGGGAGGCTGGCGAGTCACTTCCTGACCCACGACGTGTGGGAGGGCGATGTCGCGCGGTACGGGATCGACATCTGGATGACCACCACGGCGCTGGTGGGCGATTTCCGGGTCTGCCAGTCCTACCTCGGCGCCAAGATCCACGACGCCAAGGACCCGGGCTCCGACCTCACCAGCATGCTGGTGCAGGTGACCGGCGCGCTGCTGAGTCAGATCGAGACCCATGCGGGTCACTGCCTGGCCGTGGAGCAGTCGGAGCCGGTGCCGGAGTTTGGCTTCCGGTACGAGGTGGGACTCGAGCCGGTGCCGGTCAATCTCAAGCGCATGGTAGAAACCTTCGAAACCGGCGTCCGGGAATTCGATACCATCTATGCCCGGTTCCTCACGCCGGAAACCCGCGCGGGCCTGGCGCAGCTGGCGGGCCAGCCGCCCGACCAGTTCAACATGCCGGTGGATCTCTGGGTCCATCTGGTCTATGAGTTCGCCGCGGCGTACCATCACCAGCAGCTCCTGCGGGAGCACCTGCTGCGCAGTCTTACGCCGCTGTACCTGGGACGCACCGCGTCCTGGGTGGTCCAGGCGGCATCCTATGGAGCCCATGAAGTCGAAACCGAGCTCGACGCGCTGAGCGCCCGATTCGAAGCCCTCAAGCCGCATCTCCGCGTTGGCTGGCACGACAGGAGGTAACCCCGATGCTGCAAGCTCAGGAAACCGTGTGGGAACCGCTCCGGCGCTTTCTGGATCGCTCGGCGACGCTGTTCCCGGTCCTGCTGGCCGTCATCGTGGTCATCACGGTGGGGTTGGTGCTGGCCTGGGTGCTCGACCTGGCGGTCCGGACCCTGCTGCGGACCATCGGCTTCGACCGGATGACCCACCGTCCCGGGGTCTCGGACGCGCTCCGGCGGGCCGGCCTCGGCCGGCCCCCCTCCGCCATCACCGGTTACATCGTGCGCTGGGTGGTGGTGGTGTTCACCCTGGTGGCCGCGCTCTCGATCCTGAGCTCCGAGGCCACCGACACCGTGGTCGGGGCCCTGGTGAATTACCTCCCCCGGCTGGCGGCGGCGCTCCTGATCCTGGTGCTGGGCTACGCGGTCAGCGCCTTCATCGCGCGCAGCGTCCTGCTCTGGGCGGTCAACGCGCGGGTCCGCGGCGCCCGCTGGCTGGCCCGCGGCATCCAGCTCTTGATGGCGGTCTTCTTCGGCGCCCTGGCGCTGGAGAACCTGGGGTTCGGCCGGGACGTCGCGCTGGTGGTGCTGGCCATTCTGTTAGGCGGAGGCATCTTCGCGCTGGCGCTGGCGTACGGGATGGCCGGACGCGACTTTGCCCGGGAATCGCTGGAGATCATGCTGCGGGACGCACGGGATGAAGACCGCGACACCCTGTCGCACCTCTGAGCGCTCCCATGAGCGACTTTTTCCAGAACGGCGTCATCGGCACGCTCCACCGGCTGGGACAGGAGCCGCTGGAGCGGCTGGAGCGGCGGCTCCAGGACCACGCCGAGACCGCGCCCATCGCGCTGGTGGTGCCCTGCCTGGTCACCGAGCTGAACGGCCCGGCCCTCCCACGCATCGTGCAGCATCTGTCGAAGGTGACCTACCTCAGCGAGGTCGTGATCGCGCTGGACCGGGCCGACCGGTGGGGCTTTGCCGAGGCCCGGGAATTCTTCTCCATCCTGGGCAAGCGCTGCCGGATCCTCTGGATCGACGGTCCCGAAGTCCAGGAATGCATCCGCATGCTGAGTGACAGCGGCCTCGAGATCGGCAGCGGCGGGAAGGGCCGCGCCACCTGGCTGTCCCTGGGATACGTGCTGGCCCGGGAGACCAGCCGGATCATCGCGCTGCACGACGCCGACATCCTGACCTACGACCGCTACCTGCTGGCCCGCCTCTGCTACCCCCTGGCCGATCCCGCCTTCGGCTATGAGTATGCCAAGGGCTACTACAGCCGGGTCACCGACCGGCTGCACGGTCGGGTGGTGCGTCTCTTCGTGACTCCGCTGGTGCGGGCCCTGACCCAGCTGGTGGGCCGGGTCCCGTTCCTCGATTACATCGACAGCTTCCGCTATCCCCTGGCCGGCGAGTTTGCGATGTATGCCGACCTGGCCCGTTCGGTCCGGATCCCGGGCGACTGGGGCCTCGAGGTCGGGATGCTGTACGAGGTGTACCGCAACACCTCGGTCCGCCGGGTCTGCCAGGTGGATGTGGCCGAAAACTACGACCACAAGCACCAGCCCCTGTCGCTGGACGATGCCTCGGCGGGGCTCAACCGGATGGCGCGGGACATCGCGAAGACCATGCTGCGGGCGCTGGCGATGGAAGGCGTCAGCTTCGGACCGGGGTTCTACACCACGCTCCGGATTGCGTATCTCCGGATCGCGCAGGATACGGTGAAGGTGTACGACGACGACGCCAGCCTGAACGGCCTCGCTTTCGACCGCCACGCCGAGACGGCTGCCATCGAGATGTTCGTTCGCGCGCTCCGGCGCGCCACCGAGGAATTCGAGGCGGACCCCATGGCGTACGTCGGGCTGCCCAACTGGAACCGCATCACCGCCGCGATTCCCGATTTCCTGGAGCGCTATCGCGACGCGGTCGACGCCCAGATCGATTGATGCACCGCGCGCTCGCCTTCTCCGACCTCGACGGCACGGTGCTCGACGCGGAGACGTTTGCCTGGGAGGGCGCGCGGCCGGGACTGGACGCGCTCCATCGCCGCGGGATTCCCCTGGTCTTCACCAGCAGCAAGACCCGGCCCGAGCTGGAGGCCTGGCGCCAGCGGCTAGGCAACACCGACCCCTTCATCAGCGAAAACGGCGGCGCACTCTACCTGCCGGCCGACTGGACCCCGATGCCCGATCGGGCCGACCCCGTCGGCGGCGGCCTGGCGCGGGTGGAGATTGGGGTCCCCCTGAACCGGCTGCGGGTGGCGCTCCGCGAAATCAGCGCCGAGCTGGGAGTGGCGCTCCGCGGGTTTGGGGACATGTCCCGCTCGGAGGTGGCGGAGCTGTCGGGGCTGGACGGGCTGGCGCTGGATCACGCGCTGGCGCGGGAGTACGACGAGCCGTTCCTTCCCGACCCGCCGCTCACCGGGGGCCAGAAAGCCCGGCTGGCGGAGCTGGCCCGGGCCCGCTGGCTCTCGGTGACGCGGGGCGGCCGTTTCTATCACCTCACCGGGCCAACCAGCAAGGCCCGCGCGGCTCGATTCCTGATCGAAATGGTGCCGGGTCCCCTCGCGATCATCGCCGCCGGAGATGCCCCGAACGACCTGGAGCTGCTGGGCCTGGCGCACCACGCGATCGTGGTGGCGCAGCCGGGTGGAAGACATGCGGACGAGCTCAAGCGGTCCCTGCCGCAGGCGCTGTTCACCCGGAACGTGGGACCGGCGGGGTTTACCGAGGGGATTCACATCGTCCTTGAGCGGATGGAGCACTAGGGCGAGTGCAGATTGCAGATTGTAGGTTGCAGAGGGTAGAAGTGGTGCGGTGTGACGCTCCGGTATAGGGCTCGCAACCCTTCTACCCTCTGCAACCTGCACTCTGCATTCCGGTTCTTAGGTCATAGTTCAGAGCTGCATCG